>NZ_JBHTCO010000043.1:0-146563 GCF_042665295.1 Scopulibacillus cellulosilyticus | reverse complement strand
GTTTTAAGCGTTATGATCGTTTACGATTACGTGTTTTATTACATCATCAATATAAATCAATGGGATATCAGTTAGGTTAAGGAGTAGGAACTATTACTCCTACCCCAACATTTGACGTAGAACCAATAATTAAGCTTTTTGGACGTTAGAAGCTTGAGGCCCACGTGCACCTTGCTCAACGTCAAATGTTACTTTTTGACCCTCGTCTAGAGATTTAAAGCCTTCACTTTGGATAGCAGAAAAGTGTACGAACACGTCATCACCATTTTCACGTTCAATAAAGCCAAAACCTTTTTCTGCATTAAACCATTTAACTGTACCTTGTTCCATATTTGTTGCCTCCCGGTGTGCTACTGTTACGCACACAATATAATACTATCCTTGCCCAAAGTGATCATCAAGACGAAAAGTCAGTACCTATACTATCCTTTACACCGAACAAAATAATTATTTATTATTATAACAGAAATAGTTAAAATTAACAAGCCATTTGGAAATTAGCTTTTATAAAGTTGAAAGACTTCAATTTTAAGCTTCTATGATCTTAAAAGTAAAGCTGTTTCTGTTTGGTAAATTGTTTTTAGCCTGTTTCATTTCGTTTTATACCAAAGGCCTTATGCCCTGTTTGTATGGTTATTACGTATAATTGAAGCTTTCAATTATAATGAATTGTAGGATGAACAACAACGTGGTTGTTATGGTGGGACCATAGTTTAATTTCCAAAATATAACGTATTTTAGTTTCTATTGAGTGAAAATTTTGTATAATATAATTATCATTGGTTTAGGAAACGGAGGGGAAATGATTGAGGGCAACCCTGTTTAAATCCAAACTATTCATCTTACTTTGTTTCACCTTTTTTATGACCTTAACAGCATGTTCTAGTAACGAACACGGAGAAAAATCGAAAAAAACGAGTGCTGCAACACAAAGTGAAGTAAAGAAAGAAACAAAAGACAGTCATCATGATGATTCTGCGGCCGCAAACAATCATCATTCGGAAAAGTATAAGGATGAATCATCAAGTGATGCTAATCAAGATAGTTCAAACGCATACAAAAGTAAAGATGAAATGTCGATGCTAGATTTTAAATTTGATAACAATAATTGGAAATTAGGTTATAAGACTAATGCAAATGGGGTTGAAATGTATGAGTTTATTCCAAAAGATGAAAGTATTGAAGATTGGAAGCAGGTTGTCACTATTCAATTTTTTCCTATAGAAAATTTAAAAAACCCATCAATTGATAATTATATCAATCAATTTCTTCAGAAAGTTAATCAGACGGTCCGTCAACAAAATGGTAAAGTGAAGACAAATATTATTGATAAAAAAGAAAATGATGTCATGTATGAATTTATAGTTACCGATGACCCGTCGCTTGAAGATCAGCATGAGATCGGACGTGTGTTTTTGACAAATGAGGGGATGTGGCACATCCATTATGCAATTAAAAAGGCTCCAATGGGAGAAGAACAGAGAAACCAATGGATAAATCTATTAAAGCAAGTTAAAGAAAAAAAGGGTACGAAGGATGCAATATAATATTATCAAAAGACTTTTTAAACTTCCGTAACCTTTTTAGAACTTACCAGTAAAACTTTTCACTTTATTTTCATTAGTCAAGCCTGGCAGGAACTTTCCCAAAGTTATTGAACGTAAGGGAGTGGAAGGAGGACTTCAGTTGAATTTAGACAGTTTAAAAATGTTTTGCTTAGTCGTAGAAAATAAAAGTATAAGCATAGCAGCTCGAAAGTTCTTTGTTTCACAGCCGGCAGTGACAAAGCAAATAAAAGCCTTAGAAGAATATTACGGCATGCTATTATTTGAGCGATCAGGCGGGAATTTGCATATTACAGAAGCGGGAAAATTACTTTATCCTTATGCGAAGGCGATACTCGAAGATCACGAGAGGGCTAAAGAGAGGCTGGCAAATTATAAGGGAAATCAACACACCCCGATTTGCGTCGGAGCGACTTTAACAATAGGTGAATATTTACTGCCGAAATTGTTAGGCAGATTTAAGCAAAGAAATCCGGACATTAATTTAAAGCTTCAAGTCGCAAATACTCAGGATATTTTAGAAAGTTTACAGGAGCATCATATTGATCTGGCACTTGTAGAAGGGAAGGTTGATAATCCTTCACTCATGGTAGAGAAGTTTGCCGACGATGAATTGGTGTTAATTTGTTCAGAGCATCATAAATGGTCAAGGCGCAAAGAAATAAATAGCGATGAATTAACTGGGGAACCGATGATTTGGCGGGAGAACGGTTCAGGAACCCGCATGATTATAGAGAATGCTTTAAATCAAAAAGGCCTGATGGATAATATGGATATATATATGGAGATAGGCAGTACCCAAGCCATAAAAGCTGCAGTTGAGGCAGGATTAGGAATCGCAATTTTGTCAAAAATGGCTGTATTAAGGGAATTTGAGCTGAACGTCATTAAGGAAGTTAAAATAAAAGATATGAGTTTAAAACGCGAATTATGGCTGGTTTTGGCTCCTCAGAGGTTTAGGCGGCAAGGCGTAGATAAACTGCTGCGTTTTTTCAAAACAGTCCGTTTAAAATAATTAAACCATTCATACCTTATAACTTTTAGTTATAGGGTATGAATTATTTTAATTTTACGGAAAAGTCAGCCAATTATAAAATGAAAGGGAGTAAAGTAAATGTTCTAATCAAAAGAAAGAGATGATGCAAAAAGGAGGTATCGTAAACAATGTACCAAGAAGTAGAAGTTATCGGAAACAGTCCAGATGATCATAAGGTAAAGTGGGGCAAGGTTATTGATCAGGAAAAGTGCATTGGCTGTCACGCGTGTTCTACGGCCTGTAAGTCAGAAAATGCTGTTCCGCTCGGCATGAATCGTACGTTTGTGAAAGCGGTAGAAGTCGGGACGTATCCTGATGTCAATCGTTATTTCCAAGTCGACCGCTGTAATCAATGTGAAGATGCGCCATGCGTGCCGGTTTGTCCTGTTACAGCGATGTATCAGCGGGAGGATGGCATTGTTGATTTTGACCAGGATGTGTGTATTGGCTGCAAAGCCTGTATGGCCGCTTGTCCTTATGATGCCATTAATATTAATCCTGATAACCACAGCGCTGAGAAGTGTAATTTCTGTGCACATCGTATCGATCAGGGACTTGAACCGGCCTGTGTTGTTGTTTGTCCGGAAGAAGCGATTATTGTCGGTGATTTAAATGACCCGGAAAGTGAAGTGTCACAAATTATTGCCAGACAAAAAGTCGACGTCAGAAAACCGGAAAAGGCGACCTCGCCAAAAGTATTCTATGTTGGTGCGGATGAATCAACGCTGTCACCGAGCGCTGCCGAATATCAAGGGGCACATATGTGGTCGGAACAAAACGAAGGCTATCCTGTTGATGATAACCGTTCAACTGTCAAAAGTTTATCATCGACACGTGTCGCGTATGAAGTGCCGCATAAAGCGCCATGGGATTGGCGTGTGTCATTTTATACTTGGACGAAATCTATTTCGGCCGGACTATTTATGATGTATGCCTTTTTAGGTATGTTAGGTTTTTCCTTAGGATCCGTTTGGGCAACATCTATTGCAATCATTTCTGGCGTATTTTTAGGTATCACAGGTATTGTGCTAATCGCCGATTTAACGCATCCGATGCGTTTTTACCGGATATTCACAAGACCGCAGTGGAAATCATGGCTGGTTAAAGGCGCCTTTATCATTGCGGGATATGCCATCGTATTGCTTTTACTGTTTATTGCAGGTGTTGCCTCCTTGCCTGTTTTATCAAAAGTATTGTGGTGGCCGGGTATGATTTTGGCGGTGTTTACAGCCATCTATACAGCCTTTTTATTTTCAAAATCCAAAGGAAGAGATCTATGGCAAAATCCATTGCTCCCTCTTCATTTCTTTATTCAAGCGGCATTGTGCGGAGCAGCTGGTATGATCATCATGTCATTATTTCTTTCCATTCCTGAAGCCGCATTGCAAACTTGCCGGATGACTTTAATTGTTTCTGTTGCATTGCATATTGCCATTGTGATTAGTGAGGCGGTCATTCCGCATATGACAGCTGATCAAGGCAAGGCAGCACACAACATGATTAAAGGAAAATATTCTATGTACTATTGGGTAGGACTTATTGTTGGGGGAATCCTTCCGTTTCTGCTTGGTTTCGGCAATGTAACAGTGATGGGTGAAATCGCTTCGGTGCTTGTTTTAGGCGGGCTGCTTGCGTATGAACATGCTTATGTGCAAGCGGGTCAATCGGTGCCATTGACTTAATGAAAACTAAGCAGGGATATGTTTAAACATAAAGGGGAGGAATGATCAATGATGAGAACAACAAAGGAACAGAAGAAAAAGCCTTTTCAGCGTTTTGGTAAATTAAGTTCTTTTCCCCCGCCCGATCGCTGGGATGATTGGGAAGAATTTGACGCGAAAGCATGGCCGCGGCGTGAGAAAAAAAGATACAGTCTGGTACCGACGGTTTGTTTTAATTGTGAAGCGGCTTGCGGACTTCTGGCTTATATCGATAAAGATTCAGGAAATATCCGTAAAGTGGAAGGACATCCCTATCATCCGGCGAGCCGGGGACGTAATTGCGCTAAAGGTCCGGCAACGACAGCGCAAGTCAATAACCCTGACCGCATTTTATATCCGCTTCGCCGCAAAGGTGAGCGCGGGTCAGGCCAATGGGAACGCGTTGAATGGAACGATGTCCTCGATGATCTTGCCGGCCGTATCAGGAAAGCTATCCAAGAAAATCGAAAAGATGAAGTTGTCTACCATGTCGGGCGTGCCGGTGAAGATATGTATACCGAACGGGTGCTATCGGCTTGGGGCGTTGACGGTCATAACACGCATACCAATGTTTGTTCCGCCGGAGCAAGGAATGGTTACACATGGTGGATGGGACTCGACCGCCCGTCTCCGGATTATGCGAATTCACGTTTTATATTAATGATGAGCGCACACCTTGAATCAGGCCATTATTTTAATCCAAACGCTCAACGGATCATCGAAGCAAAGAAGAAAGGAACGAAGATCGGCGTGATTGACACCCGGCTCTCCAACACGGCGGCAAAAGCCGATTATTGGATGTCCCCTCGGCCGGGAACAGAAACTGCTATGCTGCTTGCAATGGCAAATTATTTAATTCAAAAGGAACTCTTTAACAAAGATTTTGTCCGGAAATGGGTCAACTGGGATGAAATCATGGATGACAAAGAGTATTTAAATTTTCTTAAAGACTCAAACTTTATTTCTAAAAAACCAAACGGCACTTCATTTGGAGATTTTGTTTTATTATTAAAAGATCTTTATAAAGATTACACGCCGGAATGGGCGGAAAAGGAAACAGGTGTCAGAGCATCAATGATCAAAGATGTTGCGAAGGAAATTGCCCGTGCCGGGGAAGCCTTTTCTTCAAATATATGGCGGAATGCGGCTGCGGGTCACCGCGGCGGCTGGATGATTACCCGCGCTTTATTTTTCTTGAATGTTCTTATGGGAGCTGTAGGGAAAACTGGAAGTACAATTCCGAACGCATGGGTCAAATTCGTACCGAAGCCTTTTAGTGAACCGCACCAAAACATCCATGCCTGGAACGAAAATCATTGGCCGAAAGAATTTCCTCTCGCAACTAATGAATTAAGCTTTTGTCTGCCGGATATTTTGAAAGATAACGGAAAAAAGATGGCTGTCTATTTTTCACGTGTATTGAATCCTGTATGGACATTTCCGAACGGATTCAGCTGGATTGAAATGTTAAGTGATCCAGCTCAAGTGGAAGTACATGCGGCATTGACGCCTGTGTGGAATGAGTCCGCTCAATATGCCGACTACGTTCTTCCTATGGGAATGGCGACAGAACGGCATGATTTGCATAGCTATGAAACCCATGCCGCACAGTGGATTGGCTTCAGACAGCCGGTAATGCGGGTAATGAAGGAAAAAGAAGGGCAGAAAGTAACGTTCACATACGAAACGAACCCTGGTGAAGTTTGGGAGGAAAATGAATTTTGGATCGAACTGTCCTGGCGAATTGACCCGGATGGTTCAATGGGGATTCGCCAGCATTTTGAATCGCCTTATCGTCCGGGTGAAAAGATTACGATCGAAGAATATTACCGTTGGATTTTTGAAAACTCTGTTCCGGGTCTCCCGGAAGCGGCGGAAAAAGAAGGGCTCACGCCAATGGCGTACATGCGCAAGTACGGATCTTTCCAAGTAACGGAAGATGTATTGCGACTGAATGAAAAACCGGTGTCTGAGGAAGTTTTGAAAAATGCCGATATTAAGTCATCTAAACAACATTATGCCAAATGGTTAAAAGAGCGATCTGAAGCGGCAAAAGAGCTGGCCGCTGCTTTGGATGAAGAAGTAGCCTTTTCAGAGTCAACCGGTGTTTGGGTGGATAAGGCACCTAAAAAAGTCAATTTCCGTCCATATCCGGGACCGTTTAAAAATGAGAAGGGGCAAGTGCGTGCAGGTGTAATGGTAGACGGTAAAGCGGTTGAAGGATTCCCGACACCGTCCGGAAAACTGGAATTCTTCTCACAGACATTGCGGGATTGGAAGTGGCCGGAATACGCGATACCGATTTATCCGCGGAACCGGGAAGAACGGAAAAAATATCCTCATATTGTCAGTCATGTTCATCCTGACAATATTGATTTTGATAATGCTGAGTTTATTTTACTGCCGACATTTAGACTTCCGACGTTGATTCATTCGAGAACGAACGGAGCAAAATGGCTGCATGAGATTTCTCATTCAAATCCGGTTTGGGTCAACCCGATTGATGCGGAGAGGCTCGGCATCCAAACAAATGACCTTTTAAAAGTAAACACTGAAATTGGCCATTTTATCGATAAGGTGTGGGTAACAGACGGTATTCGTCCAGGCGTGATTGCGTGCTCTCACCACCTTGGAAGATGGCGTTTGTTCGAAGATCATGGCAGTGATCTCTGGAATTCTTCCGTTGTTCGTTTGGAAAAGGAAGGGTCGAAATGGAAGATGATCCGCGTCCATGGTCCAAGCGGATTTAAAAGCAGTGATCCAGATTCCGAACGGATTTGGTGGAAGGAAGGCGGTGTCCATCAAAATATGATTTTCCCGGCGCATCCTGATCCAATCAGCGGGATGATGTGCTGGCATCAGAAAATAAGGGTAGAGAAAGTCGGGCCAAATGATCATTATTCGGAAATTATGGTCGATACACAGAAAGCGCATCAAGTCTATCGCGATTGGCTTAAACTCACCCGACCTGCGCCGGGTCCTAACGGTATGCGCCGCCCATATTGGATGATGCGCCCGCTTAAACCCCATCCTGATTACTTCAAGATGGATACTGAGGAGAAATAGCAGGGAGATGACAGCAATGATATTTCATATTCAGCCCATTGCCTTGGGGAGAGATCAATCAGACAATGAATGTCACGTTTGGGATCCGGACAGTGAATTAGCCAAGGTCTATTCAGATATTAAAACGGTACAATGTGAATGCAAGTGGGGAGCGGGTCTTATTGAAGACGCCGCTGTCCTCATTCTTTATTTGTTTGATAAGGAAAGGACCATTCAAGTTTATTTTCCGCAAAGTGTAGCAGTTGGCCCAAAACGTGAAATGAATTCATGGGATGTACTTTTTTCTATACAGCCTGAGTCATTAACGCTTGTTTACGGTAACAAACCGACGGATCATCATTGTAGGTTAAGAGTTGAAACTAGGCATAAGAGCTTAATGGAAAGTTTGGATGACTTTATCGAACAAATCATAAAATTAAATGATAACGAATTAGATCCGGCTACAAAGCAAATTTTTTCATATATAAAAAATCTTGAAATGACAATTCAATAATGAAGGTATAACACTGCCAGGAGATTTGAGCGGAAAGGGTGAAGGAAAATGCTGACTAAAGGAAAAGTTTTAAGGGCTCTTAAGCAAGTGGAGGAACCTGATCTCCGTCAAAATATTGTCGATTTAAATATTGTGAAGAGCATTAAAATAAAACGAAAAAATATTGATCTTGACCTTTCCCTGATCACACAAGGTTATTCTTCAAAAAAAGCAAACTTTGAGGAAAAAATTAAAGAAGTGTTATCCAGTATCGGAGCAAAATCTATCAGTCTACGATTTAATACCATGACTAAGAAGGAACAGGCTGATCTTGCGGAGAAATTAAAAGGCAGTAAGATCGCATCCAATACGCAGGGCCCTTCGCTGATGAACCGGAATTCACAAACAACATTTATCGCCGTTTCAAGCGGTAAGGGCGGTGTCGGAAAATCGACGGTAACAGTTAATTTAGCTGTTGCATTGGCAAATCAAGGATGGCGCGTCGGGCTGATTGACGCAGATATTTATGGTTACAGTGTACCTCAGATGATGGGGATAACTGAAAAACCGCTAATGATTGACAGTTTAACATTACCGGTTGAAAAATATGGTGTTAAAGTGATATCAATGGGTTTTTTTAATCAGCCGGAAGAGCCTGTGATGTGGAGAGGTCCAATGCTTGGTAAAACGCTGCGGTATTTTTTCGAAGGTGTCTATTGGCCAAAGCTGGATTACATGTTAATAGACTTGCCTCCGGGGACTGGAGATATCGCCTTAGATATTCATACGATGCTTCCGCGAAGTAAAGATATTATTGTTTCTACGCCGCAGACGACTGCTTCCCATATTGCGGAAAGGGCGGGAAGCATGGCGATCCGAAATAAGAGGGAATTGATTGGAGTTGTTGAGAATATGTCTTATCTGCTACTAGCCACCGGTGAAAAGGAGTATATTTTCGGTAAAAACGGCGCAACTGAATTAGCAAACAGCTTAGACACTGAACTATTAGTCCAGGTGCCGATCGGTGCCCCTAATCATCAATCGTTCGACTCAAATGATGCTTATGCTGTTTACCATTCAGAATCTGTACATGGTGAGATTTTCGGGGAACTTGCGGATAAAGTCATTCTTAAAACATCCTATTCAAAAGCTGTGCAGGAAGTACAATGAGTCTGCTGCAAAGAGATAAAAGGAAGGAAAAAACGGAAAGTCAATTAAAGTACGCCCAGCAGCATTTAGCAAATGAACGAACATTTCTTGCCTGGGTCCGAACAGCCATAGCAGTCATTGGCATTGGCTTTCTAACCGCAAGTCTTCATTTCTCCACCGAAAAAATGCATCGGCCGTTAGGAGACTTTCTAGCCGTTTTATTAGGATTATCCGCAGGTATCGTTGGGATTATAATAATCATTATTTCAGCGGCTTGTTATTTGAAAAATAAGCAGCAAATTGAAAGGGAAGACTATTATCCTAATAAGGTACCAATTATTTTAGTCACGCTTCTTATAGTTTTGCTTATTGTGATTGCTATTTTGTATTTTATGGCAAGCGGCAGTTTGTTTTAGTTTTTTTGAAAGGGGGAGCGAAGGGTTTCGCTCCTTATTTGATATATGGATACTTGTCTTTATTTGATACTGGGCCAAATGGCTTTTGGTAATGGTGGGTTAATGCGCAGGGGATAGTACTGTTGCTTTCTTTTTATTTAGCTTTTTAGAAATTTATGTTTATATATATAAAATGACCTTCTTAAATCTTAAAGCGGCAACTGAAAGAGGTCATTTTTCATAATATCTATTTTTTTTGAAACTATATATTTAATCTGATCTTGATTGTTTCAACAGCTCTTTAATCTCTGTTAATTCACTCTCTATATGGTGAAGCCTGCTTTGCATGTCGTCTATCTCTTGCTCAGCTTTATAATTAATCGCAAAGTCAATAATGGATTCATGTTTGTCTCGAGCAGCTTGTCGATTTTGGCTCATCATAATAACGGGAGCTTGAAATGCAGCTATAAAGGAAAGACATAAGTTCAATAAAATGAACGGCGGAGCATCGAAGTGTGCCGGTTTGGTGAAAACCAAGCTATTCCAAATAATCCAGGCACAAAGAAATACTGCAAACCAAATGATGAAACGCCAGCTGCCTCCGAATTGCGCAATTTTATCTGCCAGCCGATCCGCCCATTTTGTTCGTTGTGTGTATTCGCTGTCAAGTTGGTGAAGGATTTCTGACTCGTAGCGATCTACAAGCCGGTCAATCCGTGTTAAGCTTTCTTGGTTTAAATTAATATCAAAACCTTGGATTTTCACAGTTTCTTTTTTTTGTTTAAATGGCTTCCAAATTTTTTGTACCATTGTATAAACCTCCTCTTATTAGGGAGGAAGTCAACTTTTTAAATGAGTGAAGCGGTAACTGCATTTATGAAGTAATCCGCTTCGGAAATCCATCTGTATGACTCCCTCCAATATCTGAGTTATGTCCGACTCTCCTATGCCAGGATGATTCATAAAACAGTTCCACCTCGCTTTTTTTGTTAAAATCCTTTTTAATTATATGCTATTTTTACTAATACTGACTATATAATTATTTGGAAAAATGCTTAGTTTAATCGTGTTTTTTTGTATGGGTTATTTCGTTATTTAATATATGGGACATATGTTTATAGTGATCGGTTATTAGCCTATTTAAATTCTCTACATGATGATTGTTTAGATGTTTTCCTAATTTCCAGGGTACTTTTTCTTTAAATTGTTGGTCTCCTTTAAAATCTTCTTGTTTTTGTACTTTAAGCGGAATATGATCGTCGTTCATATTCACTCTCCTCTGCACTTAAAATAACCGAATATTGACACGGTATTCATATAATTTCTCTTAAGGATGAATTTCCTTTAGTATATTGTATGCATGTTAAGTAAAAGGGAAGCCCAAGGAATTTCAATAATATGAAAAAGGCGATATCATAAAAGTAAAAATGTGAATTCTTTTAAATATAATATGTAGTATTACATAAAGTTATATGATATGAACAAAGCATCTACTTAAATAATTAACTTATTAAACGAAAAAATAACTGTACAGATAGGTACTCAGCAGGTTTGGGGGTTAGTGGATGAAAGTATTGTCTTTTCTTAAACCGTATCGCACGTCAATCATTATTGCTTTATTTTTTATGCTTATTGAGTTGATCGTCGAACTTGTCCAGCCTTTATTCATGGCTAAAGTGATTGATGACGGGATTATGGTCAAGAACCTTCTGAATGTTGTCAAATGGGGAGGGTTAATGTTAGGCATTTCTTTAATTGCTTTTTTTAGCGGAATTATTAATTCTTTTTACGCCTCTCATACAAGTCAAAGTTTTTCCTATGATGTAAGAATCCATTTGTTTAAAAAGATTCAGTCCTTCTCTTTTGAGGATATCAACCAATTTGAATCAGCTTCATTGATGACAAGACTGACAAATGATGTCACTCAAATTCAAAATACAGTCTTCATGAGTTTGCGAATTATGCTTCGTGCACCGCTGCTTGTTGTCGGCGGGACGATCCTCGCTCTTATTGTTAATGCCAAACTGGGATTTCTTTTAGCAGTTGTTATCCCCTTCCTTATTGTGTTTTTGTGGCGGGCAATGAAAAAGGGGGGTCAATTGTTTAATAGTGTGCAAAAAAAGCTGGATGATGTGAACAGCATCATGCGAGAAAACTTGGCGGGAATAAGACTGATTAAGGCATTAATTAGAAAAAATCATGAACTTAAACGTTTTGCCAAAAGAAGCGAAGATTTAAAGAAGCGGACAGTTTCTGCTTTAAGGCTTTCGGAGACGACGAGGCCGATAATAATGTTAGTGATGAATTTAACGCTTTTGGGCATTTTATGGTTTGGCCACATGCTGGTCGCTCGAGGCGGCATAAAAGTAGGGGACGTCGTTGCCATTGTTAACTATGCGACCCGGATTACGACAGCTTTCTCGCCATTGTCGTTTATTATGATGGGGCTTTCAAGAGCAAAAGCATCAGCGCAGAGAATATCAAATGTTCTTGAGGCAACAAGCGATTCAGCGGATGTAAAAAGGCCATCGTCTTTACCGCATGTCATAGAAGGGGAAGTGACTTTTGATCAAGTTTCTTTTCACTATCCTGGATCAAATCATCAGGTCATAAGTAATCTTTCTTTTACTGCTCTTCCTGGTCAAACCGTTGCTATTTTGGGGGCGACGGGGTCAGGTAAGTCATCATTAGTTCAGTTGATTCCCCGGTTATATGATATAGACAGCGGGGCAATTTTTATTGATAACATCGATATTCGAGAATTAGAGCTAAATGATCTTAGAAGTCAGATTGGTTTTGTTCCTCAAAATGTGTTTCTTTTTACTGGAACAGTGAAAGAGAATATTGCTTGGGGAAGAGAAGGGGCATCAATGGAGCAAATCATAAAAGCAGCAAAAGCCGCGCGAATTCATGAGACGATCTGCGGACTGCCAAAACAATATGATACCGTGCTTGGGCAAAAAGGTATTAATCTGTCTGGCGGACAAAAGCAGCGTCTTTCCATTGCAAGGGCGCTTGTACGCCAGCCGAAGATTCTCATATTGGACGATAGCACAAGTGCGTTAGATTTGAAAACGGAAAGAAATTTTCTTCAAGCTTTAAAGGATTATGACTGTACAACTTTCATCATTACACAAAAAATCAGCACGGCCATGGAAGCGGATCAAATTTTGCTCCTCCAAGAGGGCGAACTTTTGGCAAAAGGCACGCATGACACTCTCATAAAAAATGTGCCTCTTTACCAGCAAATTTTCCAATCACAGTTTGGAAGGAAGAGCGGAACATGCTGAAGCAGATCACTGAGCCATTTAAATATGAGAAACTATCAATCGCTGGTGATAAGAATAAAAGTATAAAAAAAGCCCGGCCGAAAGCAAAAATTGGGACGGTCAGAAGAATAGCGTCATATTTGGCTTATAATAAAGGACTTCTTATTGTCGTTATATTAATGGTGATTGCCAGTTCTTGCCTTGGTCTCGCGGGGCCTTTTTTAGTTGGCAAGGTTATTGATGATTATATTGTTCCAAAACAGACAAACGGACTGCTTTATTTTTTGCTTCTCTTAGCTGGTGTATACCTTCTATATTCCTTGTTTCTTTGGCTGCAAAATATTTTAATGATTGGTATTGCCCAAAATACAGTACTTGCAATGCGGAGGCAGCTTTTTGAACATTTTCATAAACTTCCGGTTGCCTTTTTTGATAAACGCCAACACGGGGAATTAATGAGCCGGGTGACTAATGATATCGACAATATTAGTTCAACACTGAATGATTCAGTCATCCAAATCTTTTCCAGTGTTATAACATTAATCGGCACTTTATCGATGATGCTCTGGCTCAGCCCGATGCTGACGTTAATCACTTTAATTATCGTTCCGTTAATGTTTTTAGGCATGAAATGGATCACAAAACGTACGGGACGCTTTTTTAAAGAGCAGCAAAAAAGTCTTGGCGAATTAAATGGATTTATTGAAGAAATGATTTCAGGGCAAAGCATCATTAAGACTTTTTCTCAAGAACAAAAGGTTATTGCTGAATGTATTGAAAAAAGCGAACGGTTAAAACAAGTAGGATTTTGGGCGAGGGCTTTTTCAGGGTTCGTTCCCAAACTTTTGAACATGTTAAATAATTTAAGCTTTGCAATTATCGCGGGTATAGGCGGTATCTTAGCGCTTTACGGAATGGTCACGATCGGTGTTATTGTAGCTTTTACCGAGTATACAAGGCAGTTTACAAGACCATTAAACGATTTATCCAATGAATTTAATACACTGCTCGCGGCGGTTGCCGGCGCCGAGAGAGTGTTCGATATATTAGATGAAGATGAAGAGATAAAAGATGAAAAAGACGCTGCTCCGTTACCGGACGTAAAGGGAGAGGTTGAATTTCAACACGTTTCGTTTGCCTATGAAAAGGGAAATGACACTTTAAAAGATGTCAGTTTTAAAGCGGCCCCCGGGCAAACTGTGGCATTAGTAGGTCCTACGGGTGCCGGTAAAACAACGATTATCAATCTGCTTTCCCGTTTTTATGATGTTAACAGCGGAAAGATATTGATTGACGGATACGATATGTCAGAAGTCACAAGAGACAGCCTTCGCCAGCAAATGGGGTTTGTATTGCAAGATGCCTTTCTTTTTCAAGGCACGGTAAGAGAAAATATCCGTTACGGCAGGCTTGACGCCACTGATGAAGAAATTGAAGAAGCAGCAAAACTGGCAAACGCATATTCATTTATTATGAAGCTGCCTAAGCAATTCGATACGATGCTTAAGCGGGACGGCAGCAGCATTAGCCAGGGACAAAAGCAATTATTATCGATTGCCAGAGCTTTTCTTGCCAAACCGGCCATTCTCATTTTAGACGAAGCGACAAGCAATATTGACACGATCACAGAAATCAAAATTCAAGAAGCGATGCGGCGGCTGATGAAAGGCAGAACGAGCTTCGTCATCGCCCACCGGCTGAATACGATTCAGCAAGCTGATCAAATTATGGTTGTAGATGACGGTCAAATTATTGAAAGCGGCACACATGATTCACTTCTTAGAGAAAAAGGCGCTTACTTTGATCTTTATCACAGCCAATCGAGGGATAATCATGAAGGCTTAAACTGAACATTGTTTTCCAGCACTTTGATTAAATGTAAAGAAAAGGCGCGTGTCATAAAGACAATCTTTATGACACGCGCCATTATTTTTACAATTATGATGCTCTATTGCTTGATAATTGGTTTTCCATTTCATTAAAATCTCTTTTCACTTTTTCAGACGGTTCTTTGGTTAATAGGCTGACAATATACACAGCAGCCAAGCTTAGGAAAAATCCCGGAATCATTTCATACAACTTATCTGATAGTCCTGTTTGCAGCCAGACGATCACTGTAACTCCACCAACAATCATTCCAGCAAGGGCGCCCCATTTTGTCATTCGTTTCCAGTATAAACTTAATAGAATCGCTGGTCCAAAGGCAGAGCCAAAACCTGCCCAAGCATGTCCGACAAGACCAAGAATCGTATCGTTTGGTGTATAGGAAAGCCAAAAGGCAATTAAAGCAACAATGAGCACAGCCAGTCTGCCGATGAAAATGAGCTCTTTATCAGATGCTTTACGGCGTAAAAATGTTTTGTAAAAATCTTCGGTTACCGCACTTGATGTTACCAATAATTGTGAAGAGACGGTACTCATGATAGCCGCAAGCATCGCCGCTAATATAAAGCCGGTTATAAATGGGTTAAAGAGCACGTTGGCAAATTGAATAAAAACAGTCTCAGGGTTATACAACTTGCCACCATGTTCGAGAAAGTAGGAAATACCGACTAAACCCGTAGCTGACGCGCCAATAAGCGTAATCACCATCCAGCTGATGCCAATCCGGCGGGCTGACTTTAATTCTTTGACTGATTTAATAGCCATAAATCGGACGATAATGTGAGGCTGACCAAAGTAACCTAAGCCCCAAGCAATTAATGAGATAATGCCGAGTGTTGATGTGCCTTTGAAAATATTCAAAAGTGATGGATCAACGTGGCGAATATCGTGAATCACCGTATGCGTGCTGCCGATGTTTGTAAGGGCAACAATTGGTACTAATACAAGGGCAACAAACATAATGACACCTTGGACAAAGTCCGTTAAACTAACGGCAAGGAATCCGCCAAATAGTGTGTAACATACGACAACAGCGGCTGTTATAATAAGACCGGCACGGTAATCAAGGTGAAAAGCACTTTCAAACAGTGTACCGCCGGAAACCATGCCTGATGACGTATAAAAAATGAAGAAAACAAGAATAACAAGTCCCGAAACAAGACGGAGGATATTCTTCTGATCTCCAAATCTATTTTCCATATAATCCGGAATGGTGATAGAATCATTCGCAACCTCTGTATATGTTCGAAGGCGAGGAGCGAGAACAAGATAATTGATATAAGCGCCTAACGTTAAGCCGATAGCAAGCCATAAACTGGATATGCCTGAAGCGTACATTGCGCCCGGCAATCCCATGACCATCCATCCGCTCATATCTGATGCCCCGGCTGATAAGGCCGTAACGGCTGGTCCGAGTCCCCGTCCGCCAAGCATGTAATCTGACAAGTTAGACGTTCTTTTGTATGACCAAAAGCCGATTAAAAGCATGGCAATCATATAAATTCCAAGTGAAATAAAAACGCCAAAATGCATAACATTTCTCCTTTATCTAAGATTGAATATAGCTTCTAATTTTTAACTTATTTTATCTGATTTGTCCGTCTCCGATCATGCAATACTTTGCAGTAGTTAACGCTGATAATGCCATCGGTCCGTGAGCATGGAGCTTTTGAAATCATTGCTTCTGCCATTGAAGCTGCACCTATAAATCCTACTGTTTTATTTTCTAACATCAAACGCCTCCTAATAGTTTATTACTCTGTTCGCATTTTTTTGACCTTGTTCGTATTTTTTTCGACAATGGCCTTATAATATCATGTTAAAAATCAATATCAAGGGTATTTGATAAAGTCATATGGATAAAGCTCAAATAGTAATTGAAAGCGGAACCATTTATAAATATATGGATGAAATGACTGCAGAGAGCTGTATATGAGTCCTCATGATAGGTTACTAGGGTTATAATTCAATGCAAAAGGGGAAATATTTTACTCATTAACCTCAATAATACAAATGAGACGATATTAAAAGAGGATAATGATAATAGAACTGAAACGTTTTGTTGAGAGGTTCGTAGAATATTTAGTTATAGTTCTATCATTTAAAAATTAGCAGGGAGTGGAATAGGATATGGATGGTTTTTTAGTAAGTATTGGCATTGCCTTAGCGGGATATTTTATCGGGGATGGTTTGAAAAATTTCAAGAACCCAAATGCAAAGGAAGCTTTTGATTTAGGAAATGAACCGGAATTAATAAGAGATAGCAATGTACATCACTATCTTGGAATTTCTAAAGAAGATGCAAAAGTGCTAGTGCAAGAGTTCCCGGACATTCCCCATATTACTTTAAATAATAAAATATACTTTCCAAAAACTAAATTACAGGAATGGTTATTAAAAATGGGGGAATAAACTTGGAAAATGAATTTTAAAAAAATATTCAATGATCATGGACATCACATGGGAGGCCACCCGTTAAGAAATACATAAAACTAGTTTATAAATATATCTGGAACGCTTTTTTTAAAAGGAAATTGAATGGAATCACTCGAATATATTCCTATAGATGTAATAATTTTAAAAAATTTCAAAGGAGGCCGTCTATGAAAAAAACAATAGCTTATCAAATTTTAATAGCGTTAATTATTGGTGCAATCATTGGTCATTTTTTCCCGAATTTTGGAATGGCGCTAAGACCCATTGGCGATGGATTTATTCGTTTAATTAAAATGATTGTTGTTCCCATTGTTTTTACTACCATTGTTCTCGGAGCAGCGGGAAGCGGCGATATTAAAAGAATGGGGAGTATTGGTTTAAAGACTATTATATGGTTTGAGTTTATAACCACTCTAGTTCTGGGAATCGGACTTTTAATTGTTAATTTATTAAAGCCGGGGCATGGCATTAACTTTTCCCATCTTGCCAAAGGAGATATTTCGGGATTATCAGGATATTCAGAACAAGTGGTCAACTTTAAACAGATGCTCCTTAACATCATTCCTGAAAATATTATTGATGTTATGGCTAAAAATGATCTTTTAGCTGTTATATTTTTTGCTATCCTATTTGGGGTTGCGGCGGGCAGTATCGGAAAGATATCTGAGCCTGCTTTACGTTTTTGCGAGTCTGTAGCTAATATTATGTTTAAATTAACGCAAATGGTCATGTCTGTGGCACCAATCGGAGTGTTTGCTTTAATGGCAGCCTCTGTCGGGCAATACGGTATTCAGCTGTTAATCCCAATGCTTAAATTAATTGGAAGCGTTTACTTGGGCCTCGTTGTTATTGTTTTTGTTCTTTTCCCGATTATAGGGTTCTTCTTTAAAATAAAATATTTTGAAGTACTAAAAATGATTTGGGATCTATTTTTAATTGCTTTTTCAACAACAAGTACAGAAACAGTACTTCCGCAACTCATGGAACGCATGGAGAATTACGGGTGTCCTAAAAGGGTTGTTTCATTTGTTATTCCCTCCGGACTTTCTCTAAATTGTGACGGCTCCACTTTATACTTATCAGTAGCAAGTATTTTTTTGGCACAAGCGTTTGGCGTGCATATGTCATTGTCTCAACAACTATTTACAATGCTTGTTCTTATCCTGACAAGTAAAGGAATTGCAGCAGTGCCATCCGGATCGTTAGTCGTTTTATTGGCAACGGCTCAAGCAGTAGGACTCCCGGCTGAAGGAGTGGCAATTATCGCTGGTGTTGACCGTGTTATGGATATGGCGCGCACCGGAGTCAACGTACCTGGACACGCCCTGGCCTGTATTGTTGTATCTAAATGGGAAAAAGCGTTTAGAAAATCTGAGGAATCGCCTTTACCTAAAGATCAATATTCAATGTAAAAGCAACTATTGTATTCATCTTTACTTTTATAAAACACCGTTCAGTTTCGAACGGTGTTATTTAAGTTCTAGATTTTCGCCTTTTCCCCCAAGGTTTAAATATTGAGATCATGACAAGGAAGGTTAATAGTACAACCATAAATACAGTGCCGGAGAAAAGGCTTTTTCCTAAAACTGATCCGGGAAGTAATGTTATCTAAGACTTAAGTCTAATTTTAGCAGGCTTAGCCCTTGTTACACCTTAGTTCCATACCAAAAATTACCTTTCTAATAATAAGACTTACCTGAAATCATTGAAAACTGCTTCGAACCTTGATACAATCAAATTAAATAACATTGTTTCTTAATATGCAACATTTATAAAAGAGGGGTAAAGGTGGAAAAATATGATTAAATCAGTTGATAAAGCATTAACGATTATTAAAATTGTCAGCACACGAAGAGACGGCTTTGGAGTAACAGAGTTAGCTGAAAAGTTAGAGCTCAATAAAAGCTCTATTTTTCGTATTTTAGCGACACTAACGGCACATGGTTTTATTGAACAGGACTCTGAAACAAAGAAATACAGGTTAGGGTATCAGTACTTGGAATTAAGTGCAAAATTATTGGATTCTATTGATATTAGAAAAGAAGCTATGCCTTTTTTGAGAGAATTGGAAAAGATAACAAATGAAGTGATACACTTAGTTATCTATTCTCAAAAAGAGGCAGTGTACATTGAAAAATTAGAAGGAAATGAAACGCTTCGTATGCATTCCCAAGTTGGAAAGCGGGCGCCAATGCACTGTACAAGTGCCGGAAAGACAATTCTTGCTTACTTACCTAAAGAAGAAGTTTTAAGTATTGTAGAACAAAAGGGCCTGCCTCAGCATACTAAAAATACAATTACAAATACGGAAGATTTATTTAAAAATCTGGATGAGATTAAAAATAAAGGATATGGGATTGAGCAGGAAGAAAATGAGCTGGGAATTAGATGTGTAGCTGCACCGATCTTTAACCATACCGGAAAGATTGCAGGAGCAATAAGTATTTCTGGTCCGTCAATTAGAATGAGTGAAGCAAGAATCAGCACATTAAAAGACGAATTAATGAAAGTATGCAATATGCTTTCTACACGTTTAGGATATAAGAAAGATTAACAAAAGGGCTGACTCAATTGTGAGTCAGCCCTTTTTATCGTTAAATATTTAGAAAATTGATTAAAAGGGGTTGCAAAAGTAAAATTCAAATGGTATTATTCATTTAAACAAAACATTATGAAACGACGTTGTATAATAAGAAACAAAAAGTATCGGAAGAAAATATATTTTTTTAAATGTTTAATGAAACGTAGTTTCATAATAGGCAACAAGGGAGGATATATATATGGCGATAACTGCTAAGAAAAAAGAAGAACTTGAAAATTTAACAAAAAAGATCCGCCGTCACATTGTAAAAATGACACATCATGCCGGCAGCGGGCACCCTGGAGGATCGCTATCCGCAACGGAGTTAATGACAGTACTCTTTTTTGAACATTTAAATGTTGACCCTAATAATCCTGATTGGGAAGATCGAGATTGTTTTTTCCTATCAAAAGGACACTGTACACCGGTTTACTATTCTGTTTTGGCTGAGAAAGGGTTCTTTCCAATTGAGGAACTTATGACGTTCAGAGACGTCGACGGACGCCTTCATGGCCATCCTTGCGGTGAACATATTCCAGGTGTGGATGTTTCATCAGGGTCACTCGGGCAAGGATTATCAGTGGCAAATGGTGTTGCCTTAGCTGCAAAGCTGGACGGGAAATCAAGACGTTCTTATGTGATGATCGGCGATGGGGAATCACAAGAAGGTCAAGTTTGGGAAGCGGCTATGACAACTGCTCATTTTAATTTAGACAATGTGTGCGCGATTATCGACTGGAATAAAATACAGCTGGATGATTTTGTCGAAAACGTAAAAGGAATGAAAGATTTTGCAGCGAAATGGAGAGCTTTTGGCTGGCATGTCATTGAAATCAATGGACACGATCTGTCAGAAGTAGATGAGGCCTATAAAGAAGCCAAGCGTACAAAAGGAAAACCAACCGCTATACTGGCCCATACGGTAAAAGGAAAAGGTATATCGTTCATGGAGGATACACACAAGTGGCATGGCTTAGCGCCAAATGATGAAGAATTAGAATTGGCTTTAAAGGAGTTGGTTTAAAATGGCAGAGCAAAAGGCACCACGTGAAGGTTACAGTGAAGCACTTATTCGTCTAGGAAAGCAAAATGAAGACTTAGTTGTACTTGACGCGGATTGCGCAAAGTCAAATATGACAAATTTCTACAAAGACAATTTCCCGAACCGTTTTTTTAACGTCGGTATATCAGAATGTGATTTGGTTGGGACAGCTGCAGGATTAGCGATTGCCGGTAAAATTCCTTTTGCTAATGCCTACGCAAACTTCCTTACCGGCCGGGCATACGACCAAATGCGTATTTCTGTTTGTTATTCCAACAATAATGTCAAAATAGTTGGTCATAATGCAGGCACCTCTGCTGCACAAGAAGGGGCAACGCACCTGCCGCTTGAAGACATTTCCCTTATGCGTTCGCTGCCGAGAATGACAGTTATCGTTCCAGCTGATTCATTAGAAATGGAAAAAGCTGTTGAAGCGGCTTATCACTTTGAAGGCCCGGTCTACTTACGGGTAGGTAAACTTCCAGTACCTATCGTTACTAAGCAAGAGGACAATTTTGAGATAGGCAAAGCGATCAAATATCGCGACGGATCGGATGTTACCCTGATTAGCACAGGTATTATGCTTGACGAAACATTTAAGGCTGCTGAACAACTTGAACAAAAAGGGATTAAAGCTGAAGTGCTGCATGTGCACACAATTAAGCCAATTGATGCAGAGGCGATTACAAAATCTGCAGCAAAAACGAAACGTGTCGTCACGGTTGAAGAACATTCAATTATTGGAGGATTAGGAAGCGCTGTTGCTGAGGTATTAGCAGAGCATCAGCCAACGCCGCTTAGAAGAGTGGGAACAAACGACCGGTTTGGTGTTTCAGGGAAAATGCCTGAACTATTAGATTTCTTCCAGCTTCGGGCCGAAAGAATTGTAAAAACTGCTGAAGAGCTGATTGATATTGCCTTAGTTAAATAAGAAACAATATTTGTTGCGGAAAGGGGGGGCCGTATGAACGTCATATTCCAATCAATGTATAAAGAGATTATGGATAATCATGGGGAAACGCTTGAATATCCTCTCCGGAAGGACATCGCAAAAAAACTTAAACAAAATAACCATAAGCTGATCGTTTTAGACGATGATCCGACGGGTGTACAGACAGTTCACGATGTTTATGTTATCACGAGCTGGGATAAAAAATGGCTTCGTGAGGGATTGTCAGATGATAAAAATGTTCTTTACATTTTAACAAATACGAGAAGCTTCGGACCTGAACAAACAAAAAAAATAAATCAGGAAATCATCCGAAATATCGTAGAGGTGTCAAAAGAGCTTAGTATCGATTTTTCGATTATCAGCCGGAGTGATTCAACGCTGCGTGGTCATTACCCTCTTGAAATTTCTGTTATAGAAGAAACCCTATCTGAGGAATTGAACTGGGAAATTTCAGGACACCTTCTTATACCGGCCTTTTTTGAAGGAAAACGATACACCTTTGATAATACACACTATATAGTTGATGGCCAAAAGCTTGTAGCCGTTAGTGAAACCGAATTTGCTAATGATTCAGTATTCGGTTTCTCTACAGCTTATCTGCCAAAATGGGTCATGGAAAAAACGGAAGGTGAAATTTCAGCCGAAGATGTCTTAACGATTTCAATCGATGATATTCGGCAAGGCGGTATTGATAAAGTAACAGAGATATTGCTTTCGGCGGAAAAAAACACTCCGATTGTTGTTAACGCAGCAAACTACAATGACTTAGATATTGTTTCTCTTGCTGTACTAAAAGCATTAGGGTGCGGCAAACGATTCTTGTTTCGAACAGCAGCATCTTTTGTCAAATCAATTGGGGGGATAGAAGATAAACCGCTTCTAAGCGCCTCGGAAATGATTGCAAAAAATAATGAGGATAGATATGGGGGCTTGCTTGTCGTTGGGTCCCATACAAAAAAAACAACGGATCAGCTAAGCGATTTAATTTCTGAAATTCATGTCAGACCTATTGAAATAAATGTGGAGAAAATTTTAAATCCCTTGAATAAACAAGAGGAACTGACAAGAGTATGCAAACTGTTGGAACAATCCATTTTGGATGGTGAAGATACTGTTGTCTATACAAGCCGTAAAGTGATAAAGGCTGACAGCAAGCATGAAAACTTGCAATATAGCCAAAAGATTTCTAACACACTTGTAGACATTGTACGTTCTTTAAAGGTTACGCCAAAATTTATTATGGCAAAAGGCGGCATTACTTCAAGCGATGTTGCCACACAAGGCTTGGAAATTAAAAAGGCGAAAATTTTAGGTCAAGCGGCAGCAGGTGTGCCTGTATTGCTTACCGGTGAAGAAGCAAGGTTGAAAAATATACCGTATATCGTATTTCCGGGAAATGTCGGCGATAAAAATACGATTACATCAATTATTAGAAAAATACATCAACTGAAGGAGAGATAGATAATGGTTAAACAAAAAATGACAGCAGCAGAGGCAATTGTTTTCTACCTTGAAAAAAGAGGAGTTAAACAGATTTTCGGGATACCCGGAGCCGCAATTTTACCGGTTTATGATGCAATACGAGAAAAAAGCAGCATCGAATCTTATGTTGTACGCCATGAACAAGCAGGCGCTTTTATGGCGGACGGTTATTCAAGGGCAACAGGTGAAGTCGGGGTATGTGCGGCGACTTCAGGTCCAGGCGGAACAAACTTCTTAACAGGCTTATACGGAGCTTGGATGGACTCCATCCCAATGATTGCTTTTACCGGTCAGCAAAAGTCAACGCTTATTGGTACAATGCAATTCCAGGAAGCACCAATTGTTGAAATGGCAAAGCCGGTAACGAAAGCGGCATACCAATTAACAGATGGTTCAAAGGCAGCAGAATTAATTCATGAAGCATGGGAAACAGCAACAAAAGGAAGAAAAGGTCCGGTTTTAATTGATCTGCCACTAGATCAACAAAAAGTTGAGATTGAAGTTGATTTAGATGAATTAATTGCATCAAGTGAACCTGAGCAATTGCCGCAAGCGACAAAAGAAGATATTGATAAAACACTAGAATTCTTAAAAGATTCAAAGAAACCGGTCATCGTTTCCGGCGGCGGTGTAAATCTGTCAAATTCGACAAAAGAATTAAAAGAATTGGCTGAAGCACTTCAAATCCCTGTAGTTACAACATGTATGGGTATTGATACATTCCCTAACGACCATCCGCTTTTTGCAGGACGTATGGGTACAATGCTTGATACACCATATGGTAACAAAACAATCTTGGAGTCAGATTTAATTATCAATCTTGGCGGCCGTTTCGCCGACCGTAATACCGGTGATGTTGAAATTTTCAAACGTGATGCAAAAATCATTCACGTTAACATTGATAATAAAGAGATCGGCAAGGTTGTTCCTACTGAACTGGGTGTCGTTTCTGATGTTAAAACATTTATGGTTAAACTAACGGAAAGCTATAAACAACTAGGTTCAGGAGTTGCTGCTACAACTGAAGCAGGTGCAAAACTTGATCTTACAGAAGAAAGAACGAAACACGCGCGTAAAACGGATTATGAAGATCTTCCGATTAAACCGCAACGTGCTTTAAGGGAATTGAGGGAATTTTTAGATAGGGATGCAATTGTAACACATGATTGCGGAATTAGCCAAATCTGGTCAAACCAATTATTTGAAACCTATGAACCTCGCACTTTCTTAATTACAGGCGGTGCAGGTACGATGGGATGGGGATTAGGTGCAGCTATGGCTGCGAAAATCGCTCATCCTGAACGTCAAAGTGTCAATATCGTCGGTGACGGAAGTTTGGGGATGTCACTGCAAGAACTGGCAACAGCAGCAAAACATAATATTCCAGTTATTGTGTTCTGTATGAATAATTCCTTGCTTGGTTTGATTCGCCAACAGCAAAATTGGTTCTATGGTGAACGAGATATCGATACTGATCTTATTTATAAAAATGAACTTTGTGATAACGAAGAGCGCGGCGTTGACTTTGTAAAAACGGCAGAAGGCATGGGTGTAAGAGGAGAGCTTGTTACTCATTACGACGGAATTAAACCGGCATTAAAACGTGCGGTAGAAAGCGGAAAGCCGTATTTAATTGAAGTCGTTGTTGACCCAACTGCAGTTTGCGGATTTTCAAATAACGGTACGCTGACAGGATTTGATTATTCACAAAACTAATAATCTATCAGAAAAGAAGGAGGCCGCGGGTAGCGTCCTCCTAAATCAAAAAACTATTAATAATTGGAAAACCGAAAGGAGGCGAACCGGATTTTATCCGGTGACCGATGAAAACTGATCTTCATAACTATATGCAAGTAGGCATTGTACATTTTATGGCTTATCCAGAAGGACCTCAAGTGGAAACTGTAAAGAAAATTGTTACTGACGATTTCTTCTCCGCAATAGAAATTACAAAATCAAAAGACCCGGCTGAACAGGAAGAAGTTGCGAGAATCCTGGAATCCGGCAGTATGACAGTCGGTTTTGGAGCGCAGCCTATTCTTCTTGGAAATAAAGCAAACTTAAATTCCTTTGACCCACAAGAACGTCAAGCTGCGATTGATTTAGCAAAAGGTGCAATTGATAAAGCTTATGAAGTTAATGCTGGAAAACTTGGCTTTGTAAGCGGACCGAATCCGGAAAAGGATGAGGATCAAGCTCTGCAAATTTTAACTGACTCTATTAAAGAGCTGTGCCAATACGCAAAAAGCAAAGGCGATCTGGTTCTATCATTAGAAACGTTTGATGATGATACAGATAAAAAATTGTTAATAGGACAAAATCGTCTGGCAGTAGAAGTAGCGAAAGAAGTAAGAAAAGTCGATCCTACATTTGGTTTAATGATTGATTTAAGTCATTTACCGATGCAAAGAGAAACGCCAAGAGATGCTTTAACAGTAGCACGTGATTATATTAATCATGCCCATATTGGAAATTGTTATATTAAAGATAAGAACGATCCGGCATATGGCGACTTGCATCCAAGGTTTGGCTATCCAGGCAGTGAAAATGATGTTGAAGAATTGGCTGAGTATTTAAAAATGCTTCTTGAAATTGGTTATATTGGCGAGGGAAGCCGTAATGTCGTCGCTTTTGAAGTTAAACCATTAAAAAATGAATCATCTGACGTTATCGTTGCCCAGTCTAAGCGTAAACTTATCGAAGCATGGAATCGATTAAAAGTTGCAGCACCTCAATTTTAAAGTAAGGTTGAAAAAGGGTCTCCCTGTCCACAATTGGGGCAGGGAGACATTAAACAGAAATTTCTTTTATCCTGCAATTTTATTTGATATATTATAAATATTCTAACGGCAAACTTAAATTTCGTGATAGTTATAGAAATATCGACATATTATTGCCTCACATAAATTTCTCGTATAAATAAATGGAAAATAAAAATAGCGGCAGTATTTTGCGTTTTTTAAACCCAATCTAATTTGCATTTAGCGGGTTAAAATTAAAAATAGTTACCGGCATTCGGTAAAAAAAAATAATAGTGATCATAGTACATAAAACAAGGGGGGAAGCTCTTTTGGGTATGACTGAAAAGAGGGTAAATTCAAATAGAATTGCAACCAGAATTGATGAATTGTCTTATTGTTCTGAACCAACCGCAGGCGGTGTTACAAGGCTGTCATTTACGAAAGAGTTTCAAATGGCTCAAAAACTAGTCGAACAATGGATGAATGAGGCAGGTATGACAGTTCGAAGAGATGATCTTAATAACCTTATTGGCCGCTATGAAGGAAAAAACCCGCACGCCCCCGTAATATTGATTGGTTCACATTTAGACACTGTTATTGAAGGCGGCAAGTACGACGGTATGTCGGGGATAGTGGCAGGAATTGAAATTGTAGCAGTACTTCATAATAGCGGGATAGTTTTGGAAAACCCGATTGAAGTTATTGCATTTTGTGATGAAGAGGGTGTCAGATTCCATTCTACGTTTCTTGGAAGTAAAGCAATTGCCGGTACTTTAACAGAAGAAGAATTACAGGTAGTTGATGAAAATGGAATCTCAATAGCAAGCGCAATTAGAAATATAGGCTTAAATCCATTAAACTATAAGAATGCTGCAAGAGATTCAAAAGACGTACTCGCCTACCTTGAACTTCATATCGAACAAGGACCTGTACTCGAAGAAGAAGGTGTTGCGTGCGGTGTTGTAACAGGAATTGCCGGCGCTTCAAGATATTCCTTTAGAATAGAAGGTTTTGCCGGTCATGCAGGGACTGTCCCTGTTGCATTAAGAAAAGATGCACTTGCTGGTACTTCAGAACTTATATTGGAGATTGAAAGATTAGCAAAGGAATACGCACCTATTGTAGCGACAGTTGGAAAATTGACAGTCAACCCCGGAAGCAGCAATGTGATACCAGGTGAAGTGATCGGAACATTAGATATTCGTGATACAAATGAACAACGGAAAAATGAAGTTTTAAAACAAATCTTTCAATCGTGCGAAGAAATTTGTACACGGCGCGGACTACAGTGTCACTTTGATAAGGTCATGGAGGCAGCCCCGATTCTTTGCTCTGATTCAATTATATCCGTCATTGAATCCGCCATTCAAAAAAATAATATGAGGGTTATTAGACTTATAAGCGGTGCAGGACATGACGCAATGGCAATGGCTGATTTAACGAAGATTGGTATGATTTTCGTACGTTGTACAAAGGGAATTAGCCATCATCCCGATGAACATGCAATACCAGCCGATCTTGGGCTTGGAGCAGAAGTGCTTCTGGATACCGTATTACAATTGACTAAAAATGAAACTATTGTCAAAGAGAAGATATGATGAGTTTCAAAACGCTCTCAATTGATTTAATAATAAATAAAATCTTTTTGAAATGATAATAGGGCAGGACAGACCTGCCCTGCTTCCAAAAAACTATAAGTTTAAGCGCTTACAATCAGTGGATAATCGCTTTAATAAAGTGAATTAATAATGAAGTAATTGTATTAGGCTTGGGAATGAGCGTCACTAGTAATTATGGAGGTCATAATATGCTTTTCACAGTAGAAAATGCATTGAATATTCAGTCGTTGAATGGATGCAGGGTCGTTGCAGGCCACCGTGGTCTTGACCGTAATGTACGTTCAGTAAGTATTATGGATTGTCCTGATACATCTTGGCTTAAACGGGGAGATCTTCTGCTTACAACGGGTTATGTCTTTAAAGATGATTCAGATGCCCAAATTAAGCTTATTAAGGACTTAGCTGAACGGGACTGTGCAGGGTTAGCCATTAAGGTTAAACGCTTCCTTTCATTCGTTCCTGAGCCTATGCTTAATGAAGCAAATCGTTTAGGTTTACCGATTATTGAAATTCCTTATGAACTGGTATTGTCAGATATGCTTTTTGTTATAACACGTGAAATTTTAAATAAAGAAAAACTTTTTAATAACCAAGAGGGACGAAAGGATTATTTTTCAAGGCTTCTCGGTGGAGAACTTACAAATGAGGACTTGATATTGTCACAAGGTAAAGAGTACGGCTTATTGCCAAACTGTGAATTTGCATCACTTTACGTTCTCGTAAATTCTGGTGAAGCCGGGAAATCGCAGCAAATTAACGATTCCGTTTTTAGACGGGTGACTAGTGAAGTTGAAGCCGCTCTTAATGTGAAGATAATCGGAGAAAAATTGGATGATTACGTGATTATTTTACAATACAGTAAGTCGAAATATATAGATGGTTCTTTATCGCAACAAGCAAAAAAGGCTGCCGGCTTACTTGTAAATAAACTTACCAGCTATGAACCGCACAAGAAGATAATGATTGGAATAGGGACAGTTCAACAAAATGCATCAGGTATCCCTAAGAGCTTTCAGGAAGCAATGGAGGCGATTTATTTAGGAGGACGTGTAAATTCAGAACAAGACAGTGCGGTTTATGAATACGCGGGACTTGCACCTGAAGCTTTGCTTCAACATTTGCCTGATCATATTTTGAAACGTTATTTAACGGTAACTGTTGAACCTTTACGCCAATATGATAAAGAAAATGGTACAGAGCTTCTTCGGACATTAGAAGTCTACTTGAATTGCGGCGGTAAACTAGGGGAAGCCGCCCGTATATTGTTTGTACACAGAAACACGGTAAAATTCAGAATTGCGAGAATCGAAGAGTTGCTTGACACAAAATTAGACGATGGTATGGCTGCTTTTCGGCTGCATCTTGGGTTGTGTGTAGGAAGACTTTTAGGGACAGGTGTTTCTTCAGAGACAGCGGAGCCTGTTGTATGGGATTTTAAACAAGGTTAGAAACAAAATTGCCTAATTGTTGATTAAGCTTAAACAAGCTATAAATAATGACAATGTAGTAGATTTTTTACCCTAATAAAACCCGCAAGGAGGAGTTATGACAAGTTTATTAATTAAGAACTGCAGGAACATCATTACGATGGATGAAAAGAGGCGCCGATTTCCGGGGGGAAGTATTTATATTGAGGGTCAGGAAATTAAGGCAATCGGTACTGATATTTCATTTGAAACAGCCGATAAAGTCATTGATGGCAGGGGAAAGATTGTATATCCGGGCTTAGTTAATACACACCATCATTTATACCAAACATTTACCCGCAACATTCCATGGGCTCAAGATTGTGAACTTTTTGATTGGTTGACTACACTATATGATATTTGGCGACATTTAAAACCAGAGGATGTTTACTTGAGTGCAATGGTAGGTTTAGGAGAATTGCTTAAAAGCGGGTGTACGACAGCCGCGGATCATTTTTATGTTTTTCCTAATGGCGTTAGCGGTGAATTAATTGATGAAGAAATCCGGGCAGCTCAAGAATTAGGTATTCGCTTCTTTCCAACAAGGGGATCTATGAGTTTGGGACGCTCAAGAGGCGGACTTCCGCCTGATGAAGTTGTTCAATCTGAAGATATCATTTTAAGAGATACGAGACGTGTTATTGAATCGTACCATGATCCAAGCCGTTTCTCAATGGTAAGAGTAGGGGTGGCACCTTGTTCACCGTTCTCTGTCAGCAAAGAATTGTTAACGGAATCTGCTGCTTTAGCCAGAAGCTACGGCGTTCGAATGCATACGCATCTAGCCGAAACAAAGGACGAAGAAGATTTTTGCAGAGAAAAGCTTGGTCTTCGCCCTCTTCAATTTATGGAAGAAACAGGTTGGACTGGTGAAGACGTCTGGTATGCACATGGCATTTGGTTTAACGATGAGGAAATTATGAAAATGGGTTCATGCGGCTGTGGTGTTGCCCATTGTCCCAGCAGCAATATGAAATTGTCTTCAGGGACTTTTCCAATAATAAAAATGCTCAAATCGGGTGTGAAAGTAGGTTTAGGTGTTGATGGTTCAGCATCCAATGATACTTCCAGTATGTTACTGGAAGCGAAAGTGATGAATTTATTGCATAAACTTCAACATGGTTCGACAGCATTAAGTGCAGAAGACTGCTTGTCAATTGCAACAAGAGGATCCTCTAAAGTACTTGGCTGGGAAGATGACATAGGTTCATTAGAGACAGGAAAAGCCGCTGATATGTTTATGATTGATTCAACCAGGTTAGAATTTGCGGGTGCCCTATTTGATGATGCTTCCCTTCCAATTATTACTGGAACCTCTCAAGTTCATACAACTATTGTAGGGGGTAAAGTCGTTGTTGCGGAAGGGAGGTTGGTAAATGCAGATGAAGAGCATCTTGCGATGAAAGCACAGGCTGCCGCGTGCAGAGTGGTGGAAACGGCGATGAAGCACACCAAAGTAAACTACAAAAAACTACGTGCCAAAAGCAACTAGAGCAAACAGAAAGAAATAAAAACTTAAACTTCATTCATTTAATCTAGGGGGAATTCACTTGAAAAGTGAAAAGTTAAGTGTATGGAAATTGTTTTTGCTCGGTTTTCAGCATGTATGTGTCATGTATGGCGGTGCGGTTGCGGTACCTTTAATTATTGGGCCGGCAATCGGATTAAGCCAACAACAGTTAGTCTATCTCATTTCTTTTGATTTGTTTACTTGCGGAATTGCATCATTGCTGCAAGTTGTTGGGGGCAAACATATCGGTATTAAGCTTCCAGCATTAATGGGTGTTTCATTTACAGTCGTACAGCCAGTCATCGCAATAGGGTCGATATACAGTATTCAGGGAGTCATAGGTGCTGTAATGGTTTCCGGGGTCATTGTTATTATTTTGGCCCAGTTTTTCAGCAAAATCATAAGGTTTTTTCCTCCTGTCATTACAGCATCGGTCGTGTTAATTATCGGTGTGACTTTAATGCCTGTTGCTATTAATAACGCAGCCGGCGGTACAGGAGCTAAAGATTTTGGTTCAATTACAAATTTGTCTTTAGCATTGTTTACTTTAGTATTCTTTATTGTTCTAAACACACTTGCCAAAGGATACTTAAAAACAATTTCTGTTCTGATATCAATGATTGTCGGAACGATTGTCGCGGCTTGTCTAGGTGTTGTTGATTTTACACAAGTAAAAGAAGCTTCTTGGTTTAACATGGTGAGACCTTTCTACTTTGGTCCGCCAACCTTTCAATTGTCATCGATTCTTACAATGTCGATTGTTGCCATTGTCATTATGGTGGAAAGTACCGGAACATTCTTTGCACTTGGAGAAATTGATAAACGCAATTTAACTGATCATGATATTAAAAAAGGTTTAAGAGCAGAAGGTCTGGGTGCCGTTATAAGCGGTATATTTAATAACTTTAATCATTCAACTTTCGCCCAAAATGTTGGATTAGTAGCGTTAACTGGGGTAACAAATCGTAAAATCATCTTAAACGCCGGTATTATTTTGGCAATATTAGGACTATTCCCAAAAATTGCGGCTTTAGCAGTTATCATTCCTCCGGCGGTACTTGGCGGTGCGATGGTTCCAATGTTCGGTATGCTCATTTCAACTGCATTAAGAATGATGTCCAAAGTGGACTTTACAAACCCGTCTAACCAATTAATTATTGCGGTTGGAGTAGGTTTGGCAATAGGAACACATACAGTTGCAAATGCTTTTGACCATCTTCCGGCAACAATTGCAATGTTGGTTAAAAACGGTGTCATTTTAGGAACCTTCGCTAGTTTTGTCTTAAACATTGTATTAAATGAATTTAAAAAGCCGAAGAATACCAAGGAGCAAAATGTTGAAGAACAGGATAGTCCTCTTGAGCCAAGTTTATAAATCATAACAGTAAAAAGGTCTGAAAAAATCCAGACCTTTTTCTATTTTGCCAAATTTAACAGGCGGGATATTTTTAACGCCAATTGCACGCGAAAAACTGTTTCACCATCATCTAAATCCTTACCTAAAAGTTCTTTGATTTTAGTCATTCTAAAGTTAATTGTGTTTCGATGTACGCCTAACAAACGGGCAGCCTCAGATTGGCGTCCGCAACAAGATAAGTATACATCTAAGGTTTTAATAAGATCTGTTTGATTATCTTTATCGTATTGGATTAATTTTTCGATCGTACGGGAAATGTATTGTGACAGTAAATTAGCAGGAGCCTGTTGCAAAATAAAATAGGACTCTAAATCAACATAATCGTAAATATGATGGTTCATAGATTTTGGATAGACCCGGGAACCTATATTTACAGCTTCACATGCCTGTTGATAGCTTCTGCTGATCTCAAGAACATCACTGCATCCTGTACCAATTCCGATTTTTATTTGGTTGGCTTGATCGCCGTTATTTAATTCATCAAACTTTTTTGCAAATTGAAGGGCTAACTTATGTAAATGTTCGTTCTCCAGATGTTCTCCTGACTGTAAGATGACAATAACGAAATGATCAAGTTCCATCGTTAAATAATCGATACCAAAGTCTTTGTTAAATGAACGGGCTGTCTCTAATAAAAAATCGGCTGTTTCTTTTTTCAAATCGTGTGCCGGATCTAATAAGGAAACAAATAAACAAATGTATCCGCAACCAGGTTTCAGTCCAAATTCTCTTCCATTTGCAAGAATGGCATCCTTACCGTTAAGTTCGCCTTTTAGAAGTTGGGAAAGGAATATTTTCTTTTTTTCTTGGCCTTTATGCTCATTTTCATAGGTGAACACTTCACGCATCAACGAAGCTAACAAATCTGATAAGGAAAGATCATTTGGAATCTCGATCAAGGGCAGTTTTAAGTTATTTGCGGTCTTCAACATTGCTTCCGGTAATTTAGGCAGGAAATATTTTATTTGAATACAAAGCCCTGCGCATCCTTTTTTGGCCATTTCATGAATCAGTTCAACTTGGGCTGCTTCATCATTCTTGAAGACATATCCGCTGGTTAGTACCAGCTCCCCTTGTTTTAGCCACGGAATGACATCGGGGGCATCGAAGCTGTTAACAGAATTAATTTTGCGGTCAAGTCCGTTATTACCAGCAACTACGGTACAACGGTTTAATGGGGGGATTTGTAAGGCTTCTTCTAATGTTAAGTTCATTGCAATCACATTCCTTTCAAAACATCCAAGACAATTATATCATGATTCTAGGTTAAGATTAGGCTGTGTGCACAATATGGTTATATGAAAACTAGTCTATTGGAATAATGACCTCATATTGCCTCTGGTGTAATCTAAAAATAATAAAAATTTCTAAAACTGGATAAATAGATTTAAAGATTAGTACATTTGTTAAAACATCTTATTGAAAGGAGGGGTTTTTTTGGCGGTTTTATATGTTGATCAACTCTCTAAAAGTATCTCTTCAAATACATTAAAGTTGTTATCGAATGTCACAACCTCTATTGAAAAACCTGCCATTATTTTCATCTTAGGTGCTTCCGGCCAAGGGAAAAGTACGTTGTTGCGGATTCTGGGACGGCTTGAATCTCCTGACAGCGGTCATATTTATTTGCATGGAAAAATGGAAAAGGATTGGTCCCCATCGGAATGGAGGATGAAAGTAGGATATGTTGGACAGCAACCCGTGATGCTGCCGGGAACGGTTGAAGATAATCTTCGGATTGTAAGCCGTCTTCATCGTTCAACTTTTAACTCTATGTACGTTAAACAATTACTGAGTGATGTCGGGCTTTCTTATTTAGATTGGAATAAGCAAGCCTCGCTATTATCCGGGGGTGAAAAGCAACGATTAGCATTGATTAGAACAATATTATTAAATCCGGATATTCTTTTACTTGATGAAGTGACTTCTTCTTTAGATATTCATTCAACTCAATTAGTCGAGGAATTTATTAAGTCATGCCATTATGAAAAGGAAATGACTATCATTTCGGTAACACATAATGTTAAGCAAGCACAAAATATAGGCCAACGTATATGGCTTCTAAGTGAAGGAAGGCTCATTGAAGATACCGATCCGCAATCTTTGTTTAAAAGTCCTGAAACTGATTTATCTAAGTCCTTAATGCAACAGTCGTTTTCGAAAAGCAGCAATCAAATTGAGGTGTTCGTATAATGTCTAACCTGGCGTTGTTTTCTACTTTACTATTCATTTTAATTACAATCATGATTTCCTATTGGCAAAAGCTGGGTTTGGAAAGGGATCTTGCTATAAACACGGTAAGATCGGCCGTTCAATTATTCCTTATTGGATATGTTTTACAATATGTTTTTCGATCTAACCAACCTGGTTTAATTATTTTAATAATCATGATGATGATAGGTGTGGCATCCTTGAATGTTTCACAAAGAGCTAAAGGCTTTAGAGGTATATGGTGGAAAGTTGCAATAACGATTGCTTTTACAGAAACGCTGACACTTGTTCTAATGCTTGGATTTCGAATCATTGAACCAACACCGCGATATATCATTCCTATGGGTGGAATGGTGGCGGGAAACTCAATGATCGCATGCAGCTTGTTTCTATCACAAATGAACAGGGAAGTAGAAACCTCTTCAGGAGAAATCGAAACATTACTGGCTCTCGGGGCTACAACAAGACAATCAATTCAAGATGTACTGGCAAGAGCGGTAAAGGCAAGTATGATTCCTAACATAGACAACATGAAGACAGTTGGTTTAGTGATGCTTCCCGGTGTTATGACAGGTATGATCGTCGCGGGAGCAAGTCCAATTGAAGCAGTACGGTATCAGATTCTGATCATGTTTTTATTTGCAGCATCCCCTGCAGTCACTAGTATGCTGTTAAGTCTAATAACTTATAGAATGTGGTTTACAAAGGATTCAATGTTATCGGAGAAAAGCAGGAGATATAGCTCATGAATATTATTCGGGATTATTCTAAAAGCGGATTAAGTGTTTTTCAGTGGCTTATTTTTTTCTTTGTGAATAGTGTCGCGATTCCAATTGTTGTAGGGGGAATTTTCCATTTGTCTGCAACTGAGGTTACCCATTTAATGCAACGGACTTTTCTCGTTGTCGGTCTATCGACGTTTCTGCAAGGATGGATTGGACACAGGATGCCGATTATGGATGGTCCGGCGGGTACTTGGCTCGGTGTATTTGTCATTATGGGGAATATGGCTGTTCATAAGGGGCACAGTTTCAGCGATACATTGCAAATATTAGAAGGCGGCATGATCATCGCTGGTTTAATGCTTTTCATTTTAGGGATAACGGGAATGATTAAACGTATTTTGACGCTCTTCACTCCTTTGGTAACAGGGGTTTTTCTTTTTTTGCTTTCAATACAGTTAAGCGGTGTTTTCTTAAAAGGAATGATGAATGTGAATGATATTAGCGGTAAACCCGATGTAATTGCATTTATTATTGCGTTCGGTGTTTTTCTTATTATAGTTGGATTATCGTTTTGGGGACGGGGATGGCTTCGTACTTTTTCTTTATTAATTGGTATTTCAGCAGGATGGCTTGTTTTTTATCTTGTTGGCAAAGGTTCACCCTCACCGGTTTCAAAGGAATGGATCCGGATCCCGGAAATTTTTGCATGGGGATATCCGCGTTTGGACAGCGGGATGGCTTTATCAGCGTTAATTCTTGCATTTATGTTAGTGTCAAATTTAGTTTCCAATATATCAGCGATGGGAAATGTTCTTTCGGATGGTGAAACTAAAAAGAAAGATTTCAATCGTGCCAGTTCATTCGCAGGTATTACTCAAATTCTTTGTTCACTCTTTTCGGTTGTAGGGATTGTTCCTTTAAACAGCTCCGTAGGATATGTTCGCATGACAGGCCAGCGGTGTTTACGGCCTTTTTTGATTGCATCGATTTTCCTAACAGGGATCGCCCTTATTCCAGCTATTATTAACTTTCTTTCTTTACTGCCGGCTCCGATAGCAAACGCAGCGATGCTGGCAACGTTTGTCCAATCAGTCGGTGTCGCATTGTTGTCCATAACAAAAGAAAGGTTAGATGAGCGAAGGCTTACGATATTAGGGCTAACCTTGTTATTTGGCATTGGTGTTATGTTTTTGCCGCCGGCTGTGTTTCAAGGCTTACCTTCGATTATACAATATGTGTGCGGGAATGGATTGCTTGTTGGTACAATGATTGTAATTATTATGGAACAAGTTTGGGTTAAAAAAAAAGAAAAGCCTGTGAAGCATCAAACTAATCAAAATTCGACAAATATTTCGTAACCAAGCTGCGATAAACCTGATCATTCACTGTCAGGTTTATCTTTTTTTATGCGGAAAATAACTTACGACAACGCATTAGGCTCTGTGCACAATTAATTCTCCTGTAATTTAGCTCCCATGGCTAATGACCAAAAATCGATCGAATATTACAATTAAATTAATCCTCTGAAAGGGGTTGATCAATGAACATTCATTGTTCAGTGGAAAGGATTGATGACATGGTAAACAACAAGTTAAATTTTGATTTGGTCAATCAAATGGATCGTGAGTCGTTTACAGGAGCATTAGGCTGGATTTTTGAACATTCACCTTGGGTAGCTGAACGTTCATGGGAGAAACGTCCATTTTCTGATGTATCTGACCTTCACGATGCTATGGTAGGTGTCGTAGATGCTGCCAGTTATGAAGAGAAACTTGCATTGCTCAGGGCTCATCCTGATTTAGCTGCTCGGGTTCGTATGGCAAATGCTTCGGTAAAGGAACAGTCCGGAGCCGGACTCGACAAACTTTCAAAAGAGGAGTCCGAAGATTTTCTGTCTCTAAACAAGGCGTATACAGAAAAATTTGGTTTTCCTTTCATTTTGGCTGTCCGCGGTCATACAAAGGAAACGATACGTCAATCTATGCTAAAGAGATTGCAATTATCTCCGGAGGCAGAATTTAAAGAGGCGTTAGAACAAATTTATAAAATTGCCGGATTTCGCTTAAACGATTTTTTAAATAATAAGGGAGGTTTTGAAATGAGTAATCAAAGGACAATGTATTATGGAAAAGGTGACGTTTTTGTTTTTCGTACGTACGCAAAACCGCTTGAAGGAGTAAAAAGAATACCGGAATCAGGGTTTACCGGACGTAACAATGTTATTTTAGGTACGAATGCAACGATCGCTTTAAAAGGTGATGCTTTTTTAACTTCATTTACTGAAGGAGATAACAGCCTCATCGTGGCAACGGATTCCATGAAGAACTTTATGCTTCGCCATGCTGCAAAATATGAGGGCTCTACATTAGAAGGTTTTGCTACATTTGTATGTGAGCGCTTCCTTGAAACATATTCTCATATAGACGCAGTTGAGATTACATGTGATGAAATTCCGTTTGATAAGGTAGAAGTTGGCGGTCAATCAGGATTAAATGAAAGCGATCTCGTCTATCGTCATTCACGCAACGAGCATGCTACAACGACAGTAGAAGTTAAACGTACGGCTAATGGCACTGAAATTACAAAGCAAACGAGCGGTATTTCTCAATTGCATCTTATTAAAGTAAGCGGAAGCTCATTCTACGGATATATTAAGGATGAATATACAACGCTGCCAGAGGCAAAAGATCGTCCATTATTCATCTATCTAAACCTTGATTGGACTTATAATAACGTTATTGATGCCATTGGTTCTGATACATCTAATTATGTACCGGCAGAACAAATCCGTGATATTTGCGCAACAGTTTTCAATGATCTTGAGAATCGTTCGATCCAACATTTAATCTATGAAATTGGACTTCGTGCCCTTGAACGTTTCCCGCAGCTGGCTACTATTGGATTTGAATCGAATAACAAGACATGGGAACCGGTTGTTGAGGATATTCCGGGATCAAAAGGACAAGTATTTACAGAACCACGTCCTCCTTATGGATTCCAAAGATTTATTGTTACACGCGAAGATCTAGAAAAAGAAGGAAGGGCAGCTTCTGGCGCTGCACATACTGCAAAAGCATGAACGGCCGATTAACAACTCATGTTTTGGATTTAACAAAAGGTATCCCGGCGAAAGAGATTAAAATTGAGCTTTGGTTATTAGATTCTGAAGATAACCGATCGTTGATTCGTACTGTTCACACAAATAGCGACGGGCGAGTTGATTCTCCGCTGCTGGACGGCAGTGAATTTAAAATTGGCACATATGAACTGGTATTTTATGTAGCTGATTATTTCCAGAGGGAGGGTGTGCATTCAAGCACCTTTCCTTTCATAGACAAAGTTCCGCTCCGATTTAATATAGCAGATGCAGAGGATCATTATCACGTTCCTCTGCTGGTTGCTCCAGGAGGTTACAGCACGTATCGCGGAAGCTAAGCTTAAAACTTTTGACGAATCAAGGGGGAATAGTGAATGACACAGGAAAGAAAAGGTATAGTGACACTGGGCGGAAATCCCGCAACATTAATTGGACCGGAAATTAAACCGGGGGATAAAGCGCCAGATTTTGAAGTTTTATCAAATGATCGTTCTAAAGTAACGCTTGCAGATTCCAAAGGAAAAATTCGGCTTATTAGTGTGGTCCCTTCATTGGATACCGGGGTTTGTGACGAACAAACACGCCGTTTCAATAAAGAGGCGGCAAGCCTTGGTGATGATGTAAAGGTTTTGACAATCAGTGCTGATCTTCCTTTTGCACAAAGCAGATGGTGCGGAGCGGCCGGAATTAATGCTGTTGAAACATTATCTGATCATTACAGCATGTCTTTTGGAAAAGCATATGGAACATATATGAAAGAACATCGGCTGGAATGCCGCGCAATTTTTGTTGTAAATTCAGAAGATGTTGTGACGTATGTTGAATACGTTCCTGAAGTGACACAGCATCCAAACTATGAAGCAGCCTTGGAAGCCGTTAAATCTGCTAAGGCAACCGTTAATTCTGTGAAATAATGTTTTTTAGGTGAAAATTAAAGCCTAATTTGAAGAAGGTGATTCCAAAACGATATAGCGGGGTGTTTTTTGATGCACATCTTAGTCATTGGTTTAAATTTTAACACTGCTCCTGTTGAAATCCGGGAACGTTTTGCTTTCGGAGAAGAGTTTAAATCGGGGGCGATTCAAACTCTTCTTCATAGAAACAGTATTCAAGAGTGTGTCATTGTTGATACATGCAATCGAATGGAATTGTATACGGTTGTCGATCAATTACATACTGGAAGGCATTACGTAAAAGGATTTCTTGAAGAGTGGTTTGGAATAGATCGGTCAGAGTTTATTAATTATCTTTATATTAAAGAAAATGCTGAAGCGATAGGTCATCTCTTTCGTGTAGCTTGCGGACTTGATTCAATGATTTTAGGCGAGACACAGATTTTAGGTCAAGTAAAAGACGCCTTTTTCCAAAGCCAAAGTTTGAAGGCGACAGGCACGATTTTTAACATGCTGTTTAAGCAGGCGGTTACATTAGCTAAGCGTGCCCATTCACAAACAAATATCAGCAGAAATGCAGTTTCCGTCAGTTATGCTGCTATAGAATTAGGAAAGAAAATCTTCGACAATTTTAAAAACAAAACGGTTGTTATTCTTGGTGCAGGAGAGATGGGTGAATTAACGGCGAAACATCTCGCTGCAAACGGAACCGGCAATATTATTGTCGTTAACAGAACGTATGAGAAAGCCAGGGTTATAGCTGAAAAATTTAACGGATTGGCTTTAACGTCAGACGATCTTCCGTATGCTTTAATCCAAGCCGATATCGTCATTAGTTCACTGCGTACAGACAGTTATGTATTAAGTAAGAAAGATATTGAATCAATTATTCAAAAAAGAAAAAAACGCCAATTATTTTTAGTTGATATTGCAGTTCCTAGGAATTTGCACCCCGCTATTAACGATTTGGATGATGTGTTCTTATACAATATTGATGATTTGACATACATTGTTGAAGCAAATATACAAGAGAGGGCCGCTGAAGCAGAGAAAATAGAAATAATGATTAATCAGGAAATAGAAAAGTTTAAGTCGTGGCTTAATACGCTTGGTGTTATCCCGGTTATTAGCGCATTACGTGAAAAATCATTATCCATTCACGAAGAGGCTGTCCGTCATATAGAAAATAAATTACCTGAATTAACAGAAAGGGAACTCAGGGTTATTCGCAAATATTCGAAAACAATTGTTAATCAGATGCTGCACTTTCCTCTTATTCGTATGAAAGAAATGGTTGCGAACCCAAATCGTGAAGAAGTGCTGGATCTATTCATAAATATATTTGGTCTTGAGGAAGAATTGAAAGAACAAGAACGATCTACTCAATACAGTATGGAAAAAAATTTAATTGATAAAAAGAAAAGGGAAATACCTGTTTTTTCATAAAATCATAGATTGGATTTCCGTCATAAATGAGGAGGCGATTATGAGGAAAAAAATAGGACTGCTAGTCATGGCTTATGGTACCCCGTCCAGTTTGTTTGAGGTTGAATCCTATTATACTCATATCCGGCATGGGAGAAAGCCTTCTGCAAGTCAGATAGAGGATTTAAAAAAACGGTATAGACAAATAGGAGGAATTTCACCTCTCGCTAAAATAACGCGAAATCAAGCGAAGCATTTAGTTTTAAAGCTTAATCATTGGTACGATGATATTCGGTTTAATTTGTATTTAGGATATAAGCATACTTATCCTTTTATTGAAGATGCCGTTAAGCAAATGAAAGATGATGGAATCGAAGAGGCAATCAGCATTATACTCGCACCTCATTATTCCGTTTACAGTTTAAAGGCGTACAATGATCGGGCTAAATCGATGTCAGATAAAATTAATGGCCCGCTTATTCATCACATTAATTCCTGGTATGATGAACCAAAATTTATCGGATTCTGGGCCAATCAGATAAAAAGAACACAGCTGATGATTAATGATTTGTCAAAGTCAATGGTCATATTTTCAGCACACAGTCTTCCGGAAAAAATTCTTATAAATAACGACCCTTATCCGGAACAACTGGCAAAAACGGCTGAATTAATCGCTGAAAAAGCAAATCTGAAATATTACTCGATAGGTTGGCAAAGTGCCGGAGCTACTGAAGAACCTTGGCTCGGTCCGGATGTTCAAGATCTTACGAAAGAATTATACAGAAAACATGGATACACTTCTTTTATATATTGTCCAATTGGATTTGTAGCCGATCACTTAGAAGTTTTGTATGATAATGATTTCGAATGTAAAGCAGTGACAGAGGAGTTAGGGGTCAATTATTTTCGGCCCAGAATGCCAAATACCCATTTAAGTTTTATAGAAGGGCTTGCATCGGCAGTTTCAAAAAAAGTCAGAGAAATTAACAAAATTACAGTTGACATTTAGAAGTTATTGAATTATAACTATATTATAATAATTATTACTTGATACATAAAATCATAAAGTTATTATTTTAACTTTTTGCTTTGTTGATTTTATGAATAATAATTATTCAAAATGATAAAATTTCCGAATGGGGTGAATCAGTTGGTTAATAAAAATAATTCTACGGATGCAAATCAAAATCGTAAGAAGTTTACTACAGCTGCAGGTGCACCGGTTGCTGAGAATCAAAACACAATGACTGCCGGTCCAAGAGGGCCTGTACTTTTACAAGATGTCTGGTTTCTTGAAAAAATGGCTCATTTTGACCGTGAAGTTATTCCTGAGCGACGCATGCATGCAAAAGGATCCGGCGCGTTTGGTACATTTACCGTAACGCATGATATTACAAAATATACTAAAGCAAAAATTTTCTCAGAAATCGGTAAGAAAACAGATATGTTCATTCGTTTTTCAACAGTTGCCGGTGAACGCGGTGCTGCGGACGCAGAACGTGATATTCGCGGGTTTGCTGTAAGGTTTTATACTGAAGAAGGAAACTGGGACATTGTTGGGAACAACACGCCTGTATTCTTTTTTAGAGACCCGCTGAAGTTCCCTGATTTGAACCATGCTGTAAAGCGTGACCCTCGTACGAATATGCGCAGTGCGAATAATAACTGGGATTTCTGGACCGGATTGCCTGAAGCGCTTCATCAAGTGACGATTGTAATGAGTGACCGCGGAATTCCGAAGTCTTATCGAACGATGCATGGTTTCGGAAGCCATACGTTCAGTATGATCAATGCTGATAATGAACGCGTTTGGGTTAAATTCCATTTCCGTTCACAACAAGGTATTGAAAACTTAACAGACCAGGAAGCAGAAACTCTTATTGGTAAAGATCGTGAAAGCCATCAGAAAGATCTATATGAGGCAATTGAAAATGGCAACTTTCCGAAATGGAAAATGTACATTCAAGTCATGACTGAAGAGCAGGCAAATAATATGCCGTACAACCCATTCGACCTAACTAAAGTATGGTATAAAAAGGACTTCCCGCTCATTGAAGTGGGCGAATTTGAACTGAACAAAAATCCTGAGAACTATTTTGCTGATGTAGAACAAGCGGCCTTTACGCCGGCAAATGTTGTACCTGGTATCGGGTTCTCACCAGACAGAATGTTACAAGGCCGTTTATTCTCTTACGGTGATGCTGCGCGTTATCGTTTAGGCGTTAACCACCATCAAATTCCTGTTAACCAACCGAGATGTCCTTTCCATAGCTATCATCGTGACGGGGCGATGAGAGTTGACGGCAACCAAGGCAGCACCCTTCATTATGAGCCGAACAGTTATGGTGAGTGGCAAGAACAAACTGAATATAAAGAGCCGCCTCTAGAACTGTACGGTGCAGCTGACCGTTGGGATTACAGGGAAGATGATGATAACTACTTTGAACAGCCAGGCAAGCTTTTCAATTTGATGAGCAAAGAGCAGCAACAAGTACTGTTCGAAAATACTGCACGTAATATTGACGGTGTAGAAAAACATATCCAGCTTCGTCATATTGAGCATTGCTACAAAGCAGATCCGGCTTACGGAAAAGGTGTAGCAGAAGCAATTGGTATCAGCTGGAGCGAGGTTGAAGAAGAATTAGCGCTTAAAAGCTAAGTAACTATTTTTTCTAAGCGGAAAAATGCTAGGTTTATAAAGTAATATTTTGCAGGTGTGCAGGAAAATTCTCATTTTATCTCAATCTATCTTTTCTCAATGTTTTTAGTGTTTTCTCAATCTATTCTCATTTAATCTTTAGAAAAGATCATCTTGCAGATGATCTTTTCTAATATCAATTTTATATATGACTAATGAGGTGTTGAAATGAATCAACATCGTTTGGAGGAAGGGCTTGCACTTTTAAAAGAAAATCGGATTAGACTGACCCCGCAGCGTTTAGCGATATTAGAATACTTAGCAAATACTGATTCGCATCCTACAGAAGACGAGATCTATAAATCGTTAAGCAACAAGTTTCCTAATATAACGAATGCAACAATATATAACAACTTAAAGTGCTTAAAAAAAAATGGCATTATTAACGAGCTGAAATACGGTGAAGACGCCAGCCGTTTTGAGTGGGTAACAGAACCCCATTATCATGTTGTCTGTAAATCATGCGGGAGAATGCGCGACTTTAACTATCCTGAATTAAAAGAAGTAGAAGCTTATGTGGAAAAACTGTCAGGGTTTCAAATAAACCATCATCTTTTTGAAGTTCATGGTATTTGTTCGGTATGTAAGCAGAGTCAAAAATAAAACAGCTAAATTTTTTATATTACTGAATAGGGAGTGGAGATATGTCAACTTACGATCTTATCATACGAAACGGAACAATTGTGACTTCTTTCTCCGAAAGTAAAGGTGATATCGCAATAAAAAACGGGTTAATTTCAGAAATATCCGAATGCGGAGGTTTGAAAGGGACGTGCCTAAAAGAAATCGATGCAACAGACCTTCATATCTTTCCAGGATTAATTGATTCCCATGTTCATTTTAATGAACCCGGAAGAACGGAATGGGAAGGTTTTTCGACCGGAAGCAGAAGTTTGGCGGCAGGCGGCGTAACAACATTTTTTGATATGCCTTTAAACAGTTTTCCGCCTACAATTAATAAGGAAGGTTTTGAATTAAAGAAAAAGCTGGCAAGTCAAAAATCAATCGTTGATTTTAGACTTTGGGGTGGATTAGTTCCTAATAATTTAAATGATTTAGAGGATCTGTATCATTGCGGGGTTATTGGTTTTAAAGCATTTATGTCACCAAGCGGCATAGATGAATTTCAGAATGCAGATGACATCACGCTTTATAAAGGAATGGAGAAAATCGCGAGTTTCGGTTCGATATTGGCGGTTCATGCGGAAAGTACTGTTATTACAGAACAACTGGCTGAACAAAAACGCCTTTCCGGAAAAAAGTCAGCTCTTGATTACTGTGAATCTCGTCCGATAGTTTCCGAGATTGAAGCTGTGGGAAGAATTCTTTCATTTGCGGAAACAACAGGCTGTAAAGTCCATATTGTTCATGCAAGCAGCAGCAAAGTTATTTCTCTGGTAACGAAGGCAAAAGAAAAAGGTGTAGATGTAACTGTAGAAACTTGTCCGCATTATCTTTCACTGTCATCGGATGATTTTATGAAAATAGGTCCGGTCGCAAAGTGTGCCCCGCCATTAAGGGATGCAGATGAAGTAGAAGCGTTATGGGAATCATTTGCTAATGGTGAAGTTGATATTATCGGATCAGATCATTCTCCTGCTCCGCCTGCTATGAAACAAGTTAAAGACAACGACATGTTTAAAGTATGGGGAGGTATTTCGGGAGCGCAGACAACACTGATGATATTATTGGAAGAAGGATATTGGAAACGGGGGATCCCTCTAAAAAGAATTGTTGAGGCGACTTCTGCCAACCCTGCGAAACGATTTGGATTATATCCCCAAAAAGGCAACATTTCAGTTGGAAGCGAGGCCGATCTGGCAATTATTAATCTTAATCAACTTTATCGTTTAAGTGAAGAAGACTTATTCTACCGTCATCCGTATTCCCCTTTTATAGGAAGAACATACAGAGGGAAAAATGTAACAACAATAGTAAAGGGAAAAGTTGTATTTGAAAATGGAAAAATAAGTTCAAAATATGAAACAATCCCTTAATAACGCCTTTACCCAGGAGCAATGTTATCTCATAATGGAAAAATTTATGGATATAAGGAGAGGTAAACTATGAAGCTTGCATTTGTCGGATTGGGCAACATGGGACTTCCGATGGCTGTAAATCTGGTTAAAGCAAACTATGAAACATTTGGAATAAACCGCAGTAAAAAGAAGGAAGAGATTTTTGCCGAATCCGGCGGGATTGTAGGAGATTCTTTAGTACAAGTGGCTCAAGAAGTTGATGTTATCATGACATGCTTGCCTTTGCCAAGTGATGTAGAGAGGGTCTATCTTGGAGAGGAAGGTATTATTGCCAATGGAAAAAGAGGATTGATTTTAATTGATTTTAGCACGGTTTCTCCGGATATAAATGAAAAAATATATAATGAAGCAAAGAAAAAGGGGATCGACTTTCTGGATGCGCCAATCAGCGGAGGAAACGAAGGGGCAAGATTGGGAACATTAAGCATAATGGTTGGCGGAGACAAGAAAGTTTTTGATAAGGTGTATCCTATATTTGAGGTACTTGGCCAAAACATTTTCTATACTGGGAAAGTAGGCAATGGTACAGTTATTAAACTGATTAATCAATATATGGTCAGTGTTCATACACAAGCAGTTAGTGAAGCTTTATGTTTAGCTGAAAAAAATGGAATCGCTTTTGAAACCTTATTTGAAATTCTTAATAACAGCTATGCTCAAAGCCGGATTTATGAACGTCATTATACCCAACATATTTCTAAAGAGGAGTATAAGCCTGGTTTTGCATTAAAACTATTATATAAAGATATATCTCTTGTTCAGAAAATGGCGGAAAAAAATACGTTAACATTACCATTAGGCAATCAGGTTGAGGAACTATTAAAGGAAGCTAAAGATAGTGTATTCCAAGATGATGATATGTCGGCTATGTATTTATTTATGAGAGAGCAGGCTAAATGAGCAAGCTGCTTGTGATGAAAAAGAATGTAATATGGCGTATTACGTTCTTTTTTATCCTATAAAAGAAATTTAATTCTCTTTAACTCAATTTTTACTGCTTCGAATATATTTTACAATAAATATGAGAAAATTGTCGCTTTAATGTTGAGAATCTTTATGAAATAGATTATAATAGTACTATAATGATTTAGAGGCATTGTATCCTACGTCCTAAATATTCAGAATTTTTTATCCAGTTGAAAAGTATTTTATATTAAAATACAGTCAATTACATATACCCAAAACACAATGTTTCTAGTCTTTATAATCTATTAAGTGGTGAATGGATGTCCTCACTTATTCACCGCCTGAAAATTGATTGTTTTAGAAGGGGGATAATAGGTGACGAAGAATGTCATATTCGCTTATATCCATGGCCGTTTTTAAAGATAAGTAACTATCATCTTAGAAGAAGACGAAATTTTTCTTCATTTATGTTTAAACAAATCACAATCGTCAATTTATGACATGGTGTAAAGTTTTTTTAAACCAATACCGAAACGCAGTTTCGTAATAAACAACATTATTAAGATGATTTGAAATATTCGTTTGTATCTGCTGCTGATTCAAATCACAATTTTAAGGTTACTATCTTGTTATTTATAAAAACAAATATCAGATAAAAATCGTTTTTTTTAAAACGTTTTTAAAACGCAGTTACTCAATAAGCAACAACAATCTGACCATTAAATTATTCTCTTTGTTTGAGGGATAAAGCATGGAAAGTGTTTTGAAATAATTGAGCATAAAAAGGGTTTCGGGTTATTCCAAATTGTTTTTAATTTTTCCTAGAAGAATATGAAGATCTCATTATTTTTTACAACATTACTTACTAGTTATGGTTACGAAACGTTATTACGAGACTATTGTTTGAGGTTCAATCAATTTTAGGAGGCTAAGGATGAACACAAATAAACCAAACGGTGTAACCGCTGTCTTTAGTGAGAAGTTGCCTTTATCGAAATTATTGCCGCTGGGGCTTCAACATTTAGTAACAATGGTAGGGTCATTTATGGTCCCGGTTTTGGTCGGAAGTGCTATGGGACTTGATTCAAAAACCCTTGCCTATTTAGTTTCAGCTATTTTTTTTACAAGCGGAGTAGCTATCTTAATTCAGGTGATTGGGATTGGCAAAGGGATCGGTTCAAAACTCCCGCTATTTATGGGGTCTTCCTTTATAACGTTAGGGCCTATGATCGTCATAGGGAAACAGTATGGTCTTCCTACTCTTTTTGGTTCAATTATAGCATCAGGGATTATCATTTTTCTTTTATCGTTTTTCTTTGACAAGTTACTGATTTTTTTCCCAAAGATTGTTACAGGAACATTCATTACAATAATGGGTATTTCACTGGCTCCTACAGCATTTAAAGATTTTGCAGGCGGAGAAAGTTCACCCGTTCATGGGTCATCTGCCAATATGTTAATTGGAACAATTGTTATAGCTTTAATCATATTGCTTCATAAGTTTTGTAAAGGTTTTTTGAAAACCATGGCCATACTTATTGGAGTATTAATTGGAACGATACTGGCAGGTATTTTCGGCATGATAGATTTTAACCCGGTTGCAGACGCAAATTGGCTGCAAGTCGTAACGCCGTTTCACTTTGGACTGCCGGAGTTTCATTTAAATGCGATAATGACAATGTCTATCTTCTGTTTAATAAACCTTATTCAATGTATAGGATCGTATTCAGTGTTAGATGAAACATGCGGAACCGAAACAACAGACAAAGACACAATCAGAGGATTAAGGGGACAAGCAGTCGGTCAAGTCATATCAGGGATGTTTAACTCTGTACCCCATGCATTTTTAAATGAAAACATAGGTGTTATGTCTCTAAGCGGATTTAAAAACCGTTTTATTACCATAACAACAGGATGTATATTAATCGTTCTAAGTTTTTTTCCAAAATTCTCTGCCTTTATAACGGTCATTCCATCATGTGTACGCGGAGGTGCGATGCTTGCGATTTTTGGAATGGTTATTTCTGCGGGTATATCGATTCTTTCAAGGGTTGACTTCTCGGGAAACCATAATACCTTAATCATAGGAACAAGTATTGCTATTGGTGTTGGATCGAATTTTGACCCAGGCGTATTTAATCATATGCCTTGGTTAATGAAGACATTATTTGAGAATGGGATGTTTTCAGCTTGCCTTTGTGCTGTAGTGTTGAACGTATGTCTTAATTTCCATACATTTAAGGGATTTTTCAGCATACGGCCAAGGAACAGCGAAGCTGAGCCAAATGCCGCATGGGGGGCTGTCAATCCTCAAGAAAAATAGTAAACATCAAGAAGAATCTTAACCTGCGGGCGATTTCTATTTTTGAAACCGCCTTCTTTTTATATCACAAACAAGGGGGAGAAGACATTGTTAATGAACACGAAAAAGATTTTGAAACAAGCGCAAAAGAATAAGTACGCGGTCGCGGCATTTAATACGTATAGTCTTGAAACGGTACAAGCGGCGATTGCAGCCGCCGAAGACGAACAGCAGCCCGTTATTATCGCTTTGGGAGAACGTTATTTTCCAACTGTTGATATCGAAGGATTTGCAGCTATGGTTAGAGCGATGGCTTTAAAGGCAAGTGTTCCTGTTTCACTCCACTTAGACCACGCTTATGAAAAGGAATCTATTATTCGTGCGATTCAGTGCGGATTTACTTCCGTCATGTTTGATGGTTCCAAGTATTCACTTTCAGAAAATATCGAGCGTACAAAAGAAATTACTGAGATAGCCCATTTGGCTGATGTTTCGGTCGAGGCTGAAATCGGATCGATGGCTAAAGGCGCTTTTTCGGATGAGGAAGAGGGCGATGGTACATTAACTGATCCAGAATCAGCGAAACAATTTGTCGAAGAAACGGATATTGATTTTTTAGCAGCAGCAATTGGAACGGTCCACGGCTTATATAAGGGCGAACCCAATATTGACTTTAATCGTCTTAAAAAGATTCGTGATTCAGTCAATATCCCATTAGTCCTTCACGGGGGATCAGGAACTTCAGAGGATAAATTAAAACAAGCTATTGATTTAGGAATTTGTAAAATTAATGTGAATACAGAAGTTTCAATTGCTGCGGTTTCCTTTTTGAAATCTGCATTTGAAACAGCGTTTAAAAACGAGGAAATGCCGCACTTATCGACTGTAAATGCTAAAATGGAGCAAGAGATGAAGAAAACCATGGTGAAATTTGTACGCATCTTTTCTAATCAAGTTAAACCGGTTTTATAACAAATTTGTCTTATATGTAAATGGCTAGTTAAGAGGTGTATCTGTCAGGATCAGGAGGTAGGAGGGGCGGAATTTTTAAGTTTAGGAGCGATTTTTAAAAGGGTGATCCCGGATCGGCTTTTCGATTCTTGTACTCCGCTTTATCTAATTTAGAGCAATTTCTCAAAAATGCAAAAAGCAGCTAATCGCTGCTTTTTGTTTTTCATTTATTTTATGAGTTCTGCGTTTTGCCAAATAACTACACCATTTTGTCCGCCGAAGCCAAATGAATTACTTAGTGCCCGTGTGACGTGCTGAGAGCGGCTGTGGTTTGGTACAACATCACGAGGTGCAGTTTCTTCTTTTTGATCACAATTCAACGTAGGCGGCAAAGTATTCGTACACATTGCCTTGATACAGGCGATGCTTTCAATGGCGCCTGCTGCACCAAGCATATGGCCGACTGAGCCTTTAATAGAACTTACAGGGATGCTGTCTAAGTGCTTGCCGAATGTATTTTGAAGCGCAGTAGATTCCGCGAGGTCCCCAGCAGGAGTAGCCGTTGCATGGGCATTGATATAATCAATATCACAAGCCTTTAATTTGGCGCTCCTAAGCGCTCTTTGCATCGCAAGTTCTGCTCCGCGCCCCTTAGGATCTGGAGATGTTTCATGGTAAGCATCATTAGATGAACCGTAGCCGATAAGTTCAGCATAAATATGAGCTCCGCGCGCTTTGGCATGTTCGAGCTTTTCGAGAACGATCATAGCAGCACCTTCGCCCATCACCATACCCGCACGATCTTTGTCAAATGGGCGCGACCATTGACCAAAGTCTTCCGGACCTTCCGTAGCAATTGCACCGGCATCACGAAGACCAGCCAAAATAGCCGGACTGAATAGACACTCTGCCCCGCCTGCTAATACCATATCTGCTTCATCCAGTCTCAGCCAGTAACTTGCTTCCCCAATAGAATTTGCTGAGGAGGCGCAGGCTGTTGAGTACGTCATAACCGGACCGTGGAAGTGGAATTGTTTTGCAATGGCTGCTCCTGCTGCGTTAGGGATTGCTTTTGGAACAAGGCGGGGTCCGACCCGGTTTGAGCGTCCGGTGGAAATTCGCGATGCCCCTTCTTCTAAGGTCTGAACGCCGCCAAAGGCGCATCCTATTGATATGCCAATACGATCGGCGGAATAACTTTTATTTAAAGAATGGTGATCTGACCAACCTGCATCGCGCAGGGCTTCCATGGCTGCGATGATGCCAAGCTGTGTAAATCGATCTGAATTTTGAATTTGCTTTTTTACTAGATACTCGGATGGATCAAAATCAGGAATTTGGGCTGTAGCAGGTGCCCACTGGCGGAGATACTCATCTTCCGTTTCACGAATGGCGGAGCGTCCGGAAACTATCCCATCCCAAAACAGAGGTATCCCAATGCCGAATGGTGTGACTGATCCTAGTCCGGTGACGACGATGCGAGTGCGATCGGTCATTTGTTATTCACCTCATCTTTTATTTTAGCACTTTTTTTATTTTAGCACTTAAATGGCAAAAGTGTTTACTGTTTGAACCATGTCCATACATAATGATAATATTCATTATATTACCACACCTTTTACTAAGGCAACATCGATTTGCTTAAAGATAATCATTCAGGTTTTAAACGACTCGAATGTAACTAGGGATATTGGTTATAAGGTTATTAAAGGTATTTTAAGAGGAGGCATATTGATATGGAACAAACCCCAAATAAAAGGTATACAGGGAAAGTTGTATGTGTGACCGGCAGTTCACGAGGGATTGGACGCAAGCTCGCTTTGCGTTTTGCTCAGGAAGGCGCTGATGTGGTTATAAACTATTTTCGCAATGGCGATGCGGCCCGTGAAGTGGCAAAAGAGGTAGAGGATCTGGGACAGAAGGCACTGCTCGTTCGGGCTAATATGGCCCAAGAGGAAAAAATTATCAATATGTTCAATGAAATACAGTCAGAATTCGGCCGGCTCGACGTTTTTGTTCACAACGCGGCATCAGGGCGCAACAGATCTGCTATGGAAGTTGATGTAAAGGGATGGGATTGGACTGTAAACATTAATACCCGGGCGTTTCTTATTGGCGCGCAACAAGCTGCGCAGTTGATGCCTGAGGAAGGCGGAGCAATGCTGGCTCTTTCATCGTTCGGCTCGGATCGCGTATTTCCATTCTATACAACTGTTGGTGCGAGTAAGGCCGCACTTGAATCACTCGTCCGTTACTTTGCCGTAGAGTTGGCTCCGCGTAAAATCAATGTCAATGCGATTTCGGCAGGAGCTGTGGAGACGGATGCGTTAGGACACTTTCCTGAGATGGATAAGACATTAGCTGCTGTCAAAGAGAAGATGCCGTATCATCGCATGGTGAGACCTGATGATATTGCCAATGTTGCATTATTTTTGTGTTCCAAGGAAGCGGAAATGCTTCGCGGGCAAACAGTCCGTTTGGATGGAGGCATGACATTGCTTGTACCATAGTCGTTTTCGGCTTGGTACTGACTCCTCCTTTATCAACAATACAACAACATTTTTATACATAAAATAAAATTGGCTAAAAGGCAGTGAAATAGGCTTCTATCATTAATCCAACTATGTATTTGACTTATTCAACTTGTTAAACTAGTTGAACTATAACTAAGATAGGAGTAAAATAAACGCGAATATAAGGTGTCGTATTTTTTTAGGAAAATAGCGCAATAATCATTAGGGGAAGACAAATATAAGTATCGTGTAAAATCACGTTAGCCGTTTTGTTGGTTATAAACCGAGAAAGACTAGCCAAGAATACTTTTATAACTACGACACCATTTGATGTTTATACGATCAGTGGTGTTTTTATATTGATATATCCTGTACGTGTACGTATTGTTGCAGGAAAAGAAGGTATAGGCGGTCACGACATCGTATGTAATAAGAATCATAAAATAGTTTTGCCCCAAGCTATATTAATTTAATTAAATGGAGATGATGATATGGCAACAACATTAACAAAAGAACAAATTGAGGAAAAAGTACGCAACGTTGTTTGCAGCCAGTTGCAAGTTGAACCGTCAAAGGTACAGGGAAGCAGCCTTTTTGTTGACGACCTTGGTGCAGATTCGCTTGATCTTACTGAACTTGCCATCGCATTCGAGGATGAATTCGATATTGAAATCCCTGATTCGGACTTTGGCCAACTTTCAACGGTTTCAGGAGTCGTTGATTACATCGCCGGCCGGCTTGATTAATTACTAAAGGAGAGAGTATTATGTTCGAATTTGAAGGCAGGACGCTGACAGAAGAACGTGCACGTCAATACTTCGAAAAAGGTGTATGGACGAAAGAATCTTATGTCGATGTGTTAGAGCGTGATGTAGAACTCTATCCAGATGTTGTCCACAAGGATGAACAGCGGAGCATTAGCTATAAGGAAATGTGGAAAGAAGTAGAATCCGTTGCTGCCAATCTTTATGAAATGGGTATTCGTAAAGGCGATACAATCGGTCTTCAAATGCCTAACACACTAGATTATGTGATTGCCATATTTGGGGCAGCCCGTATTGGAGCGATCGGGGTATTTTTACAAGTTGATCTGGGAAGAGAAGCCCTTATTCAAAGCCTGAAGCAAATCAATGCAAAAGCCTGGATTATTGCAGGTCATTATCGCGGACAACCTCTATACGATACAGCCATTGACATTCAAAAAGAACTTCCATTCCTAAAACACGTCATTTTGCAAGGCGATGATTCCCGGGTACAAAATGATGTAGAAACTTTTTCATCATTACGGGACAGCGGGAAAGTCCTTTCAAAAGAAGTTCTTGATGAGAACAAACCTGGACCATTAGATGCATTTGTTATGGTATTTACCTCTGGTACAACAGGATCGCCGAAGGGAATCGTTCATCTGCATGCAAATTATCTTTGGTCATCACGTACATTAGTTGAAAACTTTGGTTATGAACCTAAATGCGGTGTTCTTGACCTTGCGCCAATCAGTCACCAAACCGGCATGCTTGCGGGTATCATGATGACGATTGCAGCCGGCGGTCGAATCCTTCTTCTGGATCGCTTCTCGGCAAAACGGGCGTTAAAATGGGTTGAAAATGAGAAACCAAATTTCATTATAGGCGCACCTCCGCATGTCATACATATTGCTAATGCGTCAAATTTGAAATCTTCTGATACATCAAGCGTTAGGGTGTTCATTTATGCCGGAGCGCCTGTTCCAAGCACTGTCCTTCAAAGATTACAAACGGATGGCGGTATTAAAGTAGGCGGTATGTTTGGCTGGTCAGAAGGCTTTGTAGCCACAGCCAATCGTCCTGATGATCCAATTGAAGCGGTGAGCAATACGGTTGGATTTGGTCTTAAAGACATAGAAATTCGATTGGTTGATGAAGATGGCAACGACGTCAAACAAGGAGAACCGGGAGAACTATGGTCACGGGGACCAAATTTCTGTGCAGGTTATTATAAAAATGGAAAAGCAGCGAATCGTCAATGGGACAATGAAGGCTGGTTCCATTCAGGCGATTTATTGCGCCAGGATGAAAATGGACGCTTTTCCTTTATCGCGCGCGCAGACGATGTTATCAATCGCGGCGGTACAAAAATAGACCCTAAGAGTGTTGAAGATGTTATCGCGGGTCTCGATGCAGTTGAACGGGTTGCTGTTGTAGGCGCTCCGCATGAAACGCTCGGTCAACAAACCGTTGCCTGTATCGTATTGAAGGAAGGCGCCGAACAATTCTCTTTACCTGAACTCCGTGATTTCTTAGGTCAGCATGGTTTGGCGAAGTTCCAATTCCCTGATCGAGTAGAATTTTTAAGAGAATTGCCGATGACGCACTCTGGAAAGATTAAGAATAGGGACTTGCGTGAACGGTTTCGCCTTGAAGCATAAAAATAATTATTTTTTAAAATGAGTGTTCAAAAAAAGACAAAAAGAGCCGATATTGGCTAAAAAACGTCACGTCCACTTTTTGAACAACTTCTATAAGACAGTAAAATATGGTCTCAAAAGGGTCATCCTTTTGAGACTAAAACATGAATGGGGGATTGGAATGAGTATATTAAATGCTTCCGAACCGGACGCTATTCAATTAAATAATCAAAACATCGATCCTGAGCTTGTCAAACGGGCTAACGAGATTCGAAATCGGGTCCTGCAATTTCGTCAAGAAGAGGCAAAGGATTGGGCAGAGCAGATTGAACGTACCGAAAAAATCCCTGAAGCTCTATGGGAACGGATGCGTGAGTTAGGATTTCATAAGCTGACACAGCCTAAATGGGTTGGCGGTGAAGGCCTTCCGCTCACACTTTATTTCCCGATTCTTGAGGAAATCGCACATTGCCACGGGTCAATTCGTATGATTTTCCATGCTTATAACAGTATTTGGCGTACCGTTGGACAAGGTTCAAAGGAACAGCAAAAGTTTTGGCTGACAAAGTTAGTAGAAGAAGGTGCACTCGTTGCATTTGCGTTGACTGAGCCCGACAATGGAACAGGCATTGATCTTAGGACAACGGCAAAATACGAGAATGGAAAGTTTATTTTAAACGGCAGAAAGCACCTCATAACGTTCGCTGAAGAAGCTTCTGTTATAGCGGTCATTGCGAAAATGGAAGGCGGTGCCGGCAGAGGCGGATTAACGGCATTTCTAGTGCCGAATGGACGGGCAGGCATGAAGCTTGAACCGATGGACCACATGATGGGCGATAAAGGGTGCTCGCATGCTGTTATTAAATTCGATAATTGCGAGGTTTCTGAAGACGAGGTGCTTGGTGAAATTGGCGAAGGTTTTGGTGTTGCTGTCAGAGGATTCTTAGATCAAAGCCGCGCATGTATTGCTCAAAGTGCTGTTGGTCTTGCTCAAGAAGCCTTGGACGTTACTTTAGAGAAGGTTCGCAGTCGAAAAACGTTTGGAAAAGCAATTGCCAGCCGTCAGGCTATTCAAATGCGGCTTGCGGAAATGCAGATTGCCGTTCAGAGTGCACGGCTTTTATGTATGGATGCTGCACAGAAGTTTGACAATGGACAAGATATTTCACTTGAGGCATCCATCGCAAAAGGAAATGCAATTCGCATGGTTGGTGACGTTACTGACGGTGCTCTTTCCTTGTTCGGAGGCATCGGTTATTGCGTAGGCAGTCCAGTGGAACGGCTTTACCGGGATGCCCGCTCACTATGGTTCGAAGAGGGGACGGTTGAAATGCAGAAAATGACGATTGCTGAAGCAATGCTGACTAATGCCCGCCGCCGTGAACGAGCAAAAAGGAACTAATAAGATGCTAGCTGCCCAATTCACACCGGAATCAGGCTTTTCTATTGTTGAAGCAGACCGTCAGCCTTTAAATAAAGGTGAAGTCCGTCTTCGGGTCGATGCATGCGGCGTTTGCGGCAGTGACCGCCAAGTTTTAAAGGGTGAATCTGTACCGGCGGGAACTGTATTCCCATTAATCATGGGGCATGAAATTTCGGGAACGGTTGTTGAAACAGGTGAACATGCGGATGACTGGCAAGCAGGAGATCAAGTTGTCGTTTATCCATTTATCTCCTGCGGAACGTGTTCGCCTTGTAAGAACAATCAGCCAAATCTTTGTATAAGGCAAAAGTGTATCGGTTACCATTTGCCGGGAGGGTTTGCGGAAGAGGTTATTGTTCCGGCTGGCCAGTTGATCCGAATGTCTAAACGCTGCTCAAGCGCTGCAGCTGCATTATTAGTGGATGCCTTTGCAACGCCATATCATGCTATGAGTCTTTCAGATATTCAGGCTGGCGGAACGGTTCTAGTAATTGGTACCGGCGGACTTGGTCTTGCAACACTTCAGTTGGCTAAGATTTTTGAGGCTGGCCAATTAGGCGCAGTCACTCGCCGCGTTTCAGGTGTGAAAGCTGCTGAAAAATATGGTGCACAGATGTGTGTTTCTACACAAGATGGCGCAAGAAGTACGGCGAGAAAAATTCGCCGATGGTCAGGAGCAGGCGGGGTAGATGTCGTCATTGATACGGTCGCAAATAAAGAGACTGCTGCCATGGCGTTTGACGTTGTAAGGCCTGGGGGCACAGTAACGATTATTGGTATGTCAGAGGATACAGCTTCTATTCCGATTGCCAAAACTGTCCGCCGCGGAATTCGTATCATCGCAAGTTTCGGATCTATGATTAATGATGTTCGTAAGCTCATGGACTTAACCGATTCGGGGCAGCTTGATCCAACTAAGCTTATTGCAGGAACACTTCAACTTCAAAATGTTAATCAAGCCTTTGCTGATGACCGTGCTTCTTCAGGGAGGTGGATCATTAAACCAAATGATCAAACAAGATAACACTTTACCGCTATGCCAGGTTTAATAAAATTTTTTTTGAGTTATTAGAGTTAGGTTATGTTCCCAAATTAAAAAAGAAGTGGGTGCTAAGCCCACTTTGGTTTTGTACTATCAAAAAAGTATATCTTGGCAACAGACAAGTTTTCCTTATCGCTAAATAGGGGACAAATTTGCTATTATTTTAAATATTTATAATCAAAGTTTTTGACACTGTGTTTATCGATATTATATTTTAATTACAGAAGTAATTTTTATTCCCTTAATTTGGAATCTAGCTATCTTTTAACTTTATACAAATTTTTTAAGCATTTAGTTTTGAGCCTTCCTTTAGTGGTTTATGAAGTTTTGTTACTAGTGCTTTTCTTTATTGGCAAAATTTATGACCAGTTCATAAGATTAAGTACTCATTAGAAATAAGTACGGACCATATTATTAAATATAAAACTACTTACATGGAGGTTTTACCCAATGGGAAGATTAAAAGTTAAAAAATACGAAGGTAAAATTAACGGTGTCGTCCGGGTACCGTCATCTAAATATCATTTACATCGTGCGTTAATCTTCGGTTCATTAGCTAAAGGAAAGACACGTATTACAGGCCAATCGGGGGCTTTACATATTAAGGATTCCCTTAATTCACTAAAGGACTTAGGCATTAAAATAAGTAAAACAGATAATGGTTACATTGTTGAAGGTCATCCGTATCGTCCAACAAACGAAATTGTCCGTGTCGGAAGCTCTGGAACCACCTCCCAATTCTTAATTGGACTTGGCTCCCTTTCTCAAAATGGTCCTGCTACTTATGATGGGCATAGAGCACTAAAAGCAAGGCCAATGACTCCTTTACTTAATGCCTTATCTGACATGGGCGTCAAATTAGAGTCTGATAAAGGCCGCTTACCTGTTACTGTATATCCGGGCTTGCCGGAAGGCGGTCATGTGAAGATTCAAGGTACGCTGAGTCAATGGATTTCCGGTTTATTAATTTTAGCGCCTTTTGCTTCTAAAGACACTGTCGTCGAAGCCATTCCGCCATTAAATGAAAAAACTTATATCAATTTAACCATTGAAATGCTGAACCAATTTGGTATTAAAGTTATTGAACATGAAAATGGCCGGATGTGGACTGTTCCAGCTAATCAAGAATATCAGCCTTGTGATCTGACATTGGAGCCGGATCTTTCATCAGCCGCCTTTTTACTTGTTTTAGCTGCGCTTCATCCGTCCAATTTAACATTAGAAGGCATTTCACAAGCGGGTTCCCATCCAGAGGGAAAAATTTTAGAGATCGTAGAAAAAATGGGTCTGCCGATTAATGTTGATCATGAAAATGACTGCATTCATATTCAACATGATGGGATCCGCCCAACCGCTGATCTTGAAATTGATATGAAGAATATTCCGGATTTAATTCCAGCCATGAGTGTCCTTGCGGCGCTTTCAAAAGGGACAACAGTTTTAAAAAACGTCGGACCCGGCAGATTAAAAGAGTCTGATCGTGTCAAAGCGATGCTGCAGCTGAATAAAATGGGAGCGAATATTAAAGAAGACGGGGATAATATGATCATTAAAGGAGTAGAGTCGCTAAAAGCCGCTTCTATCTCTACTTTCAATGATCATCGTGTTGAAATGGCTTTTGCACTGGCTGCAACGCGTGCTGAGGGAGTAAGTGATTTAACTTTCCCTAATGCTTATAAAATTTCTTATCCGGAATTCTTAGATCATATGAAACAATTAGGTTTATCTATGAAAATTGTAAAAAGCGAAAGAAAATCAAGAAAAGAGGCTGTTTCCGCATGGTAAAACAATACGATCTGGAAAATCAAACATTATTTTTAGACAATCTAAAGAAGGTTGATCCGGGGAAAGAAGCCATTGTTGATCTCAGTCTTTCCAGCGCGATTGAATTAAATTACGGCGAGATGGAGAATTTAGCCAATCGTATGGCTCAAGGCCTTATTGATAAAGGGATAAAACAAGGGGAATTTGTTGCTTACATTTTGCCAAATTGGTGGGAATTTGTTGTTGCTACGCTTGCGATTTGGAAAGTAGGCGCAACTGCCTGCCCTATTTTACCAGCGCTTCGTGATCATGAAGTATCTTTTATTATGAAGAAATCAAAAAGTAAAATTTTGATTTTCCCTGAGGAGTATCGTAATTATCAATACGAACCGATGGTTGATCGAATTGCAGCTGAACTTCCTTGTCTGGAATCAAAGGTTGTGATCAAATCCAGGGATCCGCATGATTTGCAACATTGCTTAGGCGGCCTTGCGTCGAGTGTTCCCGATTTAGAGGAAATTAACAGACGCTCACCGAATTCAGAAACTAATGCACAGCTGCTCTTTACCTCAGGTACAACCGGCGAACCTAAAGGTGTTGTTCAAACGCATGGTTCATTGAGCTTTGCAGTTGAAGCTCATAGAAAAGCACTAAGATTAACAGAAGAAGACACGATTTGGGTTCCATCGCCAATCGCTCACCAAACAGGCTTTTTATACGGTATGATTGTGGCTTTTAATCTAGGCGCCAAACAAGTTGTGCAAGCAAAATGGAGTGTTGAAACAGCACGTCTGGCGATTGAGGAACATGGTTCAACCTTTGTCCAAGCGGCGATGCCGTTTCTTGCGGATATTTCCCGTGATGCCAATCCGCCAAAAGGATTGAAAATTTTTGTTGCAACAGGTGCTGCTGTCCCGAGACAACTTGCTTATGACGCAACTGCTGCATTAGAGTGCAAAGTTGTTGGCGGCTGGGGATCAACTGAAACATGTCTCGTCAGTGTTAATTCACCATTTAGTAATGATGAAAGAGTTTGGGGAACTGACGGGCAGGTTATAGAAGGCATGGAAATGAAGATTACCGATGATGAAGGTAACGAGGTTGCTCCTGGCGTAGAAGGAATGTACCGTGTCAAAACACCGGCGATGTTCAAAACTTACTTAGGCCACCACGACTGGTATGAAGATTCAATTGATGAAAACGGGTTCTTTATTACAGGCGACTTAGCTACCATGGATGAGGACGGCTATTTAAATATTACAGGCCGCGTCAAGGATATCGTTAACCGCGGCGGTGAAAAAATCCCTGTTGTTGAAATTGAAAACTTATTATACCAGCATGAAAACATTAAAGACGTAGCAATTGTCGGAATGCCTGATCCACGTCTGGGCGAGCGGATTTGTGCTTATGTAACGCTTAAGGAACAAATGGATTTTTCGTTGGAAGACATTACTTCTTATCTGGATTCTAAGAACGTTGCCAAAATCTATTGGCCGGAACACCTTGAATTAATTGATGAACTTCCGCGGACGATTACCGGAAAGGTACAAAAATATGTTTTAAGACAAATGATTACAGAAAAGCTTCAAGTCAAAAGCTAATGCCCAAATTAAAGTAGGGGGATATTCATGGACGACAAAGCGTTTCAACAATTAAAAGCGGATGTAAAAGAATATGTTAATGGTCCTCTTCGGGAAATTTCCAACAAAATAGAGGAAACCGGCGAATGCGGGAAAGAGGTTTGGGATGAATTAAGAGAACGGGGGTATTTGAATTTAACAGCCCCGGAATCATTAGGCGGCCGCGGTCTTTCTTTTTCTAAATACCTGGAGATTATTGAGCTCTTTGCCGAGTCGCACGGTTCAATCAGGGTAATCGTACATGTCAGCAACGGTATTTGGCGGCCGTTCTTGCCGATTGTAAATGATGAACAGAAAGAACGGTTTCTTAAACCTCTAATTGCAGGCGACATTTTAGCAACCTTTACCTTAACAGAGCCTAACAGCGGTTCTGGCGCCGATATGAAAACAACTGTCCGCAAAGAGGGTTCTGACTATCTTGTCAACGGCGAAAAGTGGATGATTTCTTTCGGCGATATTGCCGATTACTTTTTGCTTTTTGCACGCTTAGAGGAGACAACAGGATATGACGGTACGCTTGCCTTGATGGTGCCAAGGGATACTCCTGGATTAGAAATTAAATTAATGCCGCCTACCATGGGGCAAACAGGGACAGGGCACGCTCATTTGATCTTAAAAGACGCTCGTGTACCTGCTGAAAACCTGCTTGGTGAACCAGGGCAAGGTTTAATTGCCGCCTTGAGTGGCTTTTTAGATCCAAGCCGTATTTCTGTTGCGATGACATGTGTCGGTCTTGCCCAGCGCGCTCTGGATCTTGCAATTGACAGAGCCAACGAACGCGTGACATTCGGCAAGCCGTTAAGCAAGCGGCAGCTTATTCAATCCCACATTGCTGAAATGGCAACAGATATCGAAGCTGCCCGACTTTTATGCAAAAATGCCGGCCAGCTCCAGGATCAAGAGGCGCTGGTTCCGGCACAAGCCTCTATGGCGAAATTCTACAGTGTTGAAATGCTGAAAAGAGTCACCGATAAAGCTTTGCGGGTTTTTGGAGGCATCGGCTACTTCAAAGGCAGCGAAATAGAAAGAATATATCGTGATGCCCGTATGCAATGGTTTGAAGAAGGCACTGCAGAAACACAAAAAGTGGTCATCGCTAAACATTTTTTAAATAAAGGGTGAATGATATGACCGCTTCATTACTTTTTGAAAAAGGATCAATCGGTTCTTTAGAATTGGACCACCGGATACTTATGGGGTCAATGCACCTTGGAATTGAAAGTGACAGGAAGCAGCTGAATCAGCTTAAAGCTTTTTACAGTGAGAGAGCTAAAGGCGGCGCCGCTCTTATCATTACAGGCGGTGTTGCCGTTCTTCCTGAGGGAGGCGGAGATCATATGTTTTGTTTAACAGAACAAGATCACCGTGCTCAGCTTCAGGAACTTGCAGAAGCTGTCCATCAGGCAGGCGGTAAAATTGCTTTGCAATTGCAGCATAACGGCCGCTACGCCAAAAGCTCTGAAACCGGTCTTGCCCCAGTTGCGCCAAGCCCGGTAATGTCAAAAGTGACAAAAGAAACGCCTATTGAACTTTCAGTAAAAGGCATTCAGGAAATCAGGGATGCTTTTATTGAAGGGGCAGTATTCGCTAAATCAGCTGGCTTTGATGCTGTTGAAATGATGGGGTCTGAAGGCTATTTGCTTAATCAGTTCCTCTCGCCGTTGACTAATCAACGGTCAGATGATTATGGCGGCGATTTTAATAAAAGGATGCGGCTTCCTCTCGAAATCGTCTCTGGAATTCGTGAAAGGGCTGGCTCTGATTACCCTGTTATTTACCGGATGTCGGGCGACGATTATATGGAGGGCAGTACAACACGTGAGGAGACTGTTGAGTTTGCAAAGCAACTGGTCAAGTACGGTGTCGATGCTCTTAATGTAGGCGTCGGCTGGCATGAGTCACGGATTCCAACTGTTGCAGCCACTGTTCCGGCCGGAGCCTTTTCTCATGTTGTATCTGACATCCGTCAAGCAGTTGATGTTCCTGTTATCGGAGCCAATCGCATTCATACACCTGAGGTTGCTGAAGATATGCTGAAGCAGCAGCTGATGGACTTTGTCGCCCCGGCAAGACCTTGGCTCGCCGATGAATCATTTGCGTTAAAAGCGAAAATAGGCGATCGCGAAGGGTTAAATATGTGCATTTCCTGCAACCAAGAATGTCTTGATCATACATTAGGAAACCCTCTCCTGCCGGTCGGCTGTCTTGTGAACCCGCGGACAGGTCACGAATGGGAGTGGAGCCTTAAAAGTAAGGATAAAAATCAAAAAGAACGTAAAATTGCCGTTGTCGGCGGCGGTGTTGCGGGCCTTGCAGCTGCCAAAGCGGCTGCCGAACAAGGCGGTCAAGTCACACTTTTTGAAGCAAAAGATCAATTAGGCGGTCATTTTCTTCTGGCATCGCAAATACCGGGTAAGGACAAGTTTCTTGAGACGATCAGATTTTATCGAACGTCACTTGAACGTTTAAATGTTATAGTAAAACTATCAACTAAGCCTACTATTGAGGAATTAAAAGTCTATGATAAGGTCATTATAGCGACAGGCGTCAAGCCATATATTCCTGAGCATCTTAAAGGCGCCAATCTCCCGCATGTCGCCAATTATTCGGACATTTTATCCGGTAAAATCCCCTTAGGTAAAAGAATCGCGATTGTCGGCGGCGGGGGCATCGGCTGTGACCTTGCTCATCTTATTGCCCAAGCCAACGATATGCCGGCTGATGTTAAGAACTTTTTCGGTGAATACGGAGTAAAAGTTGAATCGCCCCGCCGTGTTGATGTGACAATTATCTCCAGATCAAAAAGAGCCGCAAAGGGCGTAGGGCCAACGACACGTTGGGTTCTCCTTTCCGAGCTCAGAAGATTAGGTGTTAATATATTAAAAGGCTTTGAGTGTCACGAAATTACCGAAGAGGGTGTTTGGGTTCAAAGTGACGAGGACAGGCAATTTATTGAGGCTGACCAAGTCATTATATGTGCAGGGCAAACCGCTGATAGAGAGCTCTTTGACATCTTAAAAGAACACGTGCCAACCGAAGTCATTGGCGGGAGCTTCGATGCCAGCGAGCTTAATGCAGCAAAAGCCATCCGCCAAGCATATGATCTAGTCTACAATTCTCAAGTAGAAGCGACTAATAACTAGAAAGGAAGAGAAATCCATGGGTGAAACTTTAAAAGGTAAAAAAGCACTAATCACAGGCAGCTCACGCGGTATCGGCCGAGCAACTGCGCTTAAATTTGCAGAAGAAGGCGCCGACATTCTCATCCATTATCGCAGAGAAGGGGAAGCGGCTGAAGCGACAGCTGAGGACATTCGTAAATTAGGAAGACAAGCTCTTACTTTCAAAGCAGACCTCGATTCCCGTGAAGAAATCGATGCAATGTTCGATCATGTTGAAAAGGAATGGGGCGCACTCGATATCTTTATTGCCAATGCGGCAGCAACAGCGTTCAAAGATCTTTTAGATATTAAAGATTATCATATTGAAAAAACGTATCAAGTTGTTGTTAATAGTACACTTCAGGCAGTTCAGCGTTCCGTGCCGTTAATGGAAGACCGCGCCGGCCGTGTCATTACATGTTCAAGCATGGGCAGCGAGTTCGCCCTGCCGCGTTACGCTAATATCGGCTCTGCAAAAGCGGCCCTCGAATCTCTTACTCGCTACTTTGCAAGAGAATTAGGACCAAAAGGCATTACGGCCAACTGTATTTCTCCAGGCGTCGTTGAAACTGATTCTTTGACTTTCTATGCCGGAGATCAATTTGCTAAATACAAAGAAGGGGTCATCTATAAAACACCGCTTGGCAGACTGACACAACCTGAAGATGTTTCTAACCTTTCCTTGTTCCTGGCAAGCGACGCTGCATGTTTTATTACCGGACAAGTCATTAAAATAGACGGCGGACTGACAATTAACAATCATTATCCGCCCGGAAGTGAATTTTAATCAAATAGTTAAGAAAAAGATCCCTATGAAAAGTCATGGGGATCTTTTTCTTTTTTTGTGACATACAAGCACCTTGATGTTATCATTTATTTCTTAATGTTTTTCTTCTATTTACTTTCTAAAAAATGGGTTCCTGTTCAAGAGGTTAATTTTAAACAGCAAGTAAAGTCAGTTTGGTGGCTATTAGCTTTCTATTTAGGACTTATGATTGTATCCTTTTTAGGATCTTTTGGAGGAATCGGTCTCTTAAAGTATCCTTTTGATCTAGTTAGTGTTGCATTCGTTGCTCTTTTAACCTTCATCTGGAGTCAATACTCGGCCCTGCCTGAAGCAAGTATTGATTATGATGAGGTGGAAGACGAAGTGAAAAATAAATCGACTGTCACAATAATGGATACAAAAGCAGGGAGTCAAAAGTAATGATTTGTCCATGCACAAAGACTTCTTTTTTTACAGAACAGCTTTTAGGAGAGATAATAAATAGAACCGCACTTCAATAAAGATAGATGAGGATGAAGAATGATGTTAGTTATAAATACTGATGAACAAAAAAGTTTAGTAGATATGAATGAAATCATTGAATGTGCAGCTATTGCCTTGAGAGAATTTTCAGCGGAAAGAACTATTACACCTATTCGTTCCGCCCTTCCTTTTGAGAATGGTCAAAATACATTATTAACCATGCCTTCTGTAGCTGAAGGGCTTAGCAGTGTTGGATTAAAGGTAGTAACAGTAGCACCCAATAACAAAGTATCAGGTAAGAAAACGATAACAGGAGTGGTGATGCTATCGGACTTTAAAACAGGAGAACCAATCGCTCTTTTGGAAGGCTCTTATTTAACAATGATTAGAACTGGCGCTTTATCAGGTGTAGCAACGAAATATTTATCCCGTAAAGATTCAAAAAAGTTATGTATTATCGGTACTGGAGAACAAGCAAAAGGGCTGGTTGAAGCTATACTGGCTGTTCGGGACATTGAAGAGATCCTCCTTTATAACAGAACAGAACAAAAAGCACATGAATTTGCTGAGTATATTAGAAGTAAATTTTGTAAACGTGTACAAATATATTCTGATTCAAATGATGCAGTACGTGAAGCTGACATCATTGTTACGACAACAAATTCATCAACACCAGTTTTTTCTGAACTGTTAAAACCAGGTGTTCATGTGAATGCAGTTGGATCATTCAGACCTACAATGCAAGAGTTGCCGTCACATGCCATTTCTTCAGCACACAAAGTAGTCGTTGAATCAAATGAAGCGGCTCTGGAAGAGACTGGTGATTTACTAGTTCCAATAAAGGAAGGTGTTTTTAAGGAAGCTGATATCTATAGCGAGCTTGGGCAAATTGTAAATGGAGAACGAAACGGAAGAGAAAGCAACGAAGAAATCACTCTATTTAAATCTGTAGGACTAGCAGTTGTAGACATTGTAGTTGCAAAGTATTTTTACGAAAAAGCACTTAAAAACAAGGTAGGAACCAGTATTAACCTTTAAGGGACATCGTTCTAAAAACCCTAATATTCAGCTGCAATAACAGATAACTATTATTAGATTGGACTTGAGGTGAATCAAAATGTATTGGACTCCGTTATTTGAAAATGATGTACCAGTAGCACTCTTCTGCTCTTAATGGAGTGAAGGTGACTACATCTCTCCGTTAGGGGTATTTTCGACCCAAATAAAAGACGGAGGGTATAAAAATGAAAAACACCATTTTAGGTTCTATATATTTGGCTTTAGCTTCCAGTATTTGGGGTGGTATGTACGTTGTTGTTAAAATTGTAGTATCGGTCATACCTCCGCTGGAACTTGTGTGGATGCGATATTTAGTAGCTATTGTCGCACTTCTCATTATCGGCTTAACATCACGGCAAAATTGGCGAATCGATAAACGTCATTTCTTAATAATCATAGCCATTGGAATAATTGGTAACGCCATATCAATTGTTGCTCAGGAAACTGGTACAATGCTATCCTCAGCACAAATGGGAGCCATTATAACTTCTTCAACACCAGCATTTATGGTTATTTTTGCACGCTTACTTCTTAAAGAACAATTGACGTTAAAAAAGGGACTATCCGTTTGTTTAGCGACAATTGGAGTTTTTCTCATTGTTGGAGTCGGTCATGTGAATTTGTCCAGTAAACTTGGCGGTATTTCACTGCTTATTGCTGCTTTAACATGGGCGCTCATGTCTGTACTTGTAAAGCGTGTGCCGAATGATTATTCACAAATTGTGGTAACGACCTATTCCATCTTGATAGCCCTAATTGTGTTGACCCCTTTTGTTTTACCGCGGTTATACGCAATTAATATCTCTCAACTGACTCACCCGGCTATTTGGGGAGGAGTCTTGTATTTGGGTATTGTTTCAACAGCAGGTGGATTTCTGCTTTGGAATCGTGGATTACAAATGCTTAACGCCTCAAGTGGGGGGCTGTTTTTCTTCTTTCAACCCGTGGTTGGGACATTACTCGGTTGGCTTATTCTAGGAGAGAACATAGGTGTAACGTTTTGGATAGGCTCTATACTAATTCTTATTGGTGTTTTATTTGTTATCATCGAGAAAAAATAGTATTTAAAAGATTTGTTTTAGAAAAAATGGGAGAGGGTTATAAAAACACCAAAATGACTTAAATTTTTTTAAGTCTTTTTGGTGCTCAAAATTACCTTTTTTCCATAACTGCAAAGTAATTTTCTTCATCATCCGCAAAGTTAAATACTCTGCCGGAAGGCATATTTACGATTTCTCCGACTTTGATATTTTTATCCGAAAAATCTTTGTATAATTGATCAAGATTTTCCGAGTAAAACATTAACGAAGGTGTATTAAGATTTAGTTCAGGCTCCATTTTGGCGATTAATTCTTTGTTATGAAGAACGATGCTTGTTTCAGCTTCCCTTGTTGGCGCAATTTCAATCCATCTCATTCCTTGGCCGTTATCTTCTTCAGATATAACGCTAAACTCTGCTTTTTCTGTCCAAAATTTCAATGCCTCATCTTGGTTGTTTACATATAACATAATTTGCCCCAGCTTATTAATCATTGGATGCACTCCGTTTCCTTTTATGATTTGTATTGGTGATTCCTCTGTTGAGCTTCCATGATGCTTGGGTTTTTAAGATTTATAAGTGTATTATATCACCTATACACTTAATGGAATTCATATTTAAGCCCTTTTTTTCATTGAAACAATGATTTCTAAAATATTGTCATTATAACGGTATATATTTGGTCAATTTAGGCTGGATCATTCTATTCCAAATTTAATAAAGGAAGGATCATCCATGTTGGATTTAAAGAAGAAGTTGTATTTTATTATTCTAATATTTCCAATTTTATATTAAAATATAAATAATAGTTGTACAAAATTATGAACTTAAGGAAAGTTGTGGATGTGAAAATAATATGAGGGGAGTCTAATATGGCGATTTTCAAGCTGCAAATGCCGAAAGCTATTTTCTATGGAGCGGGTTCTATTCAGAATTTGGGTGATGAGGCAAAGGACTTAGGTGATAGAGTGCTCATTATCAGCGATCAGTTTATGGAAAAGCTGGGCTATGTCCAAAAATGCGAAGATCAGCTGAAAGCATCGGGCCTATCGTATGTTAAATATTTGGATATTGATTCTGAACCTACAGATCTATTTGTCTATGAAGCTTTAGACCTTTTAAAACAAGAAAGTTGTAATGTTATCGTTGCCGTTGGCGGGGGGAGCTGCATTGACACAGCTAAGGCTGTATCGGTTTTAGCAACAAACAGCGGGAAAATCCAAGACTATATGAATAACAAAACCGTTGCGGGTAAGCGGGGCATTCCGTTAATTGCCATTCCTACAACAGCCGGCACCGGATCTGAAGCAACAGATGTCACAGTCATAACAAATACAACAAATGATACAAAAATGATGATCAAGCAGCCGGCATTTTTACCTGAAAAGGCAATCGTCGATCCTGAATTGACGCTTTCATCTCCTAAAAGTGTTACTGCAGCAACAGGTGTTGATGCTTTGACTCATGCGATTGAAGCCTATATTTCTAAAAGAGCGCAGCCTTTTACGGATCAAATCGCTCTAACCGCTATAAAAATAATCATGGAAAACATTGAAGAAGCTTATCAAAACGGTAAAAATGTTAAAGCGCGTTCTAACATGTCTTATGGGGCAATGCTCGCAGGTGCGGCATTTTCTAACTCATCCGTTTGTTTGGTTCACGGCATGTCGCGTCCAATTGGGGCTTTATTTCACGTTCCTCACGGTATATCTAATGCGATGCTGCTGCCGGTTGTCTTAGATTACACGCGTGATGCTTGCGCCCGCCGGTTAAATGAAATCGGTCAATTTCTTTACGATGATTTGAAAGGGCTTACGAAGGAGGGGGTGGCTGATAAATTTGTTGGTGATGTAAAAGCGCTTTGTCATAAGTTAGATATTCCGAGTTTAAAAGGATGGGGGATTGATAGCGAGAAGTTCTATCATTCACTTGAAAAAATGGCTGATGATGCCATTGAAAGCGGAAGTCCTGCCAATAATCCTAAAGTGCCGTCCAAACAAGAAATTATATCACTTTATAAGGATGCGTATCATTATGTTTTTAAATCTCAAGCGTTTATAAAACATTAAGGGGGTACGTAGATGCTAAGTATTATTGGTCTCATTGTTTCTCTCGCCTTGTTAGTTTATTTAACAATGAGGGGAATTAATATTATTATTGCCGGTATTATTTGTTCGGTGATTGCCGCGCTTACCGGGGGACTTAATTTAGAAACAGCCATGACAAAATATTATATGGGCGGTTTTACAGATTATTTTGCCTCATGGTTTTTAATCTTTTTGCTTGGCGCTGTGTTTGGAAAAGTGATGCAGGATACTAAAGCGGCGGACGCCATTGCCGATTGGGTCAGCCGAAAATTAGGAGCAAAGCGCGCCGTGTTTTCTGTTGTTGCGGCATGTGCCATTATGACCTACGGCGGTGTCAGCCTGTTTGTTGTTGGATTTTCCGTCTATCCTATCGCGGTTTCGTTATTTAAAAAAGCAAATCTTCCACACAGGTTTATACCAGCTGCACTCGTTTTTGGTTCAGTATCTTTTACAATGACGTCTCCCGGATCCCCTGAAATTCAAAATATTATTCCGACAAAATTCTTTCATACAACACCACTAGCCGGCGGGGCTATCGGTTTTATCATGGGTTTATTAATTATGATTGTTGGCGGTCTGTGGTTAGGCTATATGGTAAAGAAGGCGGTTGCCAAAGGAGAAAAATTTGAATTGCCGGCAGGCGCCGCATCGCAAGCTTAAAGTGAAGTTTCAGCAGCCGATGAAAAGGCGAAAGCAGGAGGAACAGCCCGGAATACAGCTTTACCGAATGCGCTGTTGGCCTTTTTACCGTTAATCGCTGTTATCGTTATTTTAAATATATTAGCCCATTGGATATCTTCAACGGCCGCTGCGATGACATCCCTTTTTATAGGCATTATCCTTACTTGGTTATTAAACTTTAAGTTTGTTCCTTATTATTGGAAGTCGTTGGCAGAAGGGGCGCAAAATGCATTAATTGCTGCGGCAAACACATGTGCTGTTGTCGGATTTGGCAGCGTTGTCGCTAAAGTTCCGGCGTTCCAATCACTTGTGAAGTCACTTGTTGAAATACCCGGTCCGCCGCTTTTAGGATTGGCGATTGGCATCTCGGTGATATGCGGTATTACAGGTTCTGCTTCCGGAGGGCTGGGTATTGCCCTGCCGATACTGGCTCCTATTTATATGTCCCAAGGTATAGATCCGGGAGCCATGCACCGTGTTTCTTCATTAGCCTCCGGCGGACTTGATTCACTGCCGCATAACGGCTATGTCGTAACAACAATTAGAACGATATGCGGTGAGACACATAAACGCTCTTATTTACCTATTTTTTATTTAAGTGTCGTTGTACCAACTGCAGCTCTTCTGCTTGCGGTTATCTTGTATTCTATTTTCTAAAAAATTAAATGTATGTAAAAAGGTGTCCATCTTGTGGGCATCTTTTTTTTGCTCAGTTAATAAGAAAAAAAGAGGACAATATTGACTAAAAATTCAATTATAAATATAATAGTAAGAAATATAACATTTGATGTAAGGAGATATGACATGAATGTTTTGGATGAGTTGTATCAAAATATCATTTTCCAAGTTTCATCCAATGAATTAGTTGATCTGCTTCAATCACTAAAACAGAAAAAGCAGCATGAGATTGAAGAAATTAAGGACAAAATTTATAAATACGAAAAAGACAAGAGAGCGAAAGAAGCTTTATACCAATCCTTATCCCCATTTCGAAAATTTTTTACCGGACGCCCGCCAAGCCACCACCAGGCAGTCGAATATCTTGTTCATGTTAAAGAACGTGTAAAGAAAATAGAGAAGATAAAGATATACATTGCCAAAATAGATGACGCATTAAGGTTTTTGGAAAATAGGCCATCTGAAAGCGAAATCGTTTTGTCAACAGCCATTATTGAAGAACTAAGAATCTTGAAAGAAATGGAGGGGTTGCAATAATGACCATTCATACAGTAAGTTCAGGTTTGGACACAATTTGGGTTGTTTTAACTGCGGCTATGATTTTGCTTATGGAAGGGGGATTTGCGCTCCTCGAAGCAGGATTTGTCAGGCATAAAAACAATGTCAACATTATTATGAAAGTCTTTGCTGATATTACAATAGGAACGCTTTGTTATTATCTCATCGGCTTTGGTCTTATGTACGGAAATGATTTTTTAGGGTTAATTGGCACGGACGGGTTCATGTTAGCGAACCACCCCTCCCATTTAAATCTTCATATTTCTTTGGATACATTTTGGTTATTCCAAGCTGCATTTGTCATTGCAGTTATTTCAATCGTATCAGGTGCAGTAGCTGAACGCATTAATTTTCGGGCTTATTTACTATTCGTTGTTTTAATGACAGCACTTATTTATCCTATTGCCGGGCATTGGGTCTGGGGCAGCGGCTGGTTAGGAAAGTTAGGTATGGAAGATTTCGCCGGCTCAGCGGTGATTCATACGTTAGGGGGGTTCTCAGCTCTGGCAGCTGCCATTTTTATTGGCCCCCGTAAAGGAAAATTGACACCTGAGGGTACGAGTACAGTCGCTTTACCAAGCAATCTTCCTCTAGCTTCAGTTGGTGCATTTTTATTATGGTTCGGCTGGTTCGGTTTTAACGCCGGGAGTACACTAAGCGCAACAGATGGCAGGATCGGGCATATCGCTATTGTGACTATGCTGTCCGCAGCAGCAGGCGGTGCGACGACATTGATTTATACATTATTTCGTTATCATCGGTCGGATGCGCCTTCTGTCATTAATGGTTCATTAGCAGGTTTGGTTGGCATAACAGCAGGATGTGCATTTGTCAGTGATCAAGTTGCCATTCTTATTGGAGCGGTTTCCGGTTTGCTCATGATGTTCGCAACAAATTGGCTTGAAGCGAGACGTATCGATGACCCTGTGGGGGCTTTTCCTGTTCATGCTGTTTCAGGCATATGGGGGACGATTGCAGTAGGTTTATTTGCGAAAGATGGCGGACTTTTTACCGGCGGGGGCTGGCACTTATTGATCATCCAAATTTTAGGGCTTGCCATACTGAGCCTATGGGGATTTGCGTTAACGTGGTTAGGGCTTAAAGTCATTCAATTATGGATCCCTGTTCGCGCAACTGAAGAGGAAGAGGAAGTAGGATTGGATATTAGTTATCATGGTATGATAGCAGCTTATAGGGAACACGATTTTATTAATCATGAAGACCGCTACATCAAATATCAGGAAGATGATATAGAGTCCAATTAAATGACGGGAGCATAAGAGCCGGATAAAGATGGAAGTCTTTATCCGGCTCCTTTTTAATTTTTGAAATAATTTGTTATTTACAGCCCATAAATTAAGTAGTATATTCGTAATTATAACAATTTGCTAACATAATTTTTACTATTTCGACAAGAACAGACTCTAGGGGTGAAAAAAATGTCAACACAATATCAAAAGCAACAACAAGCTGCAGTTGTCGATCGGATGAACCGCCTTCCGATGTCCAAGTATTTTCTTAAATTTGTAGCCAAGCTTTCTATCGGAGGCTTTTTTGAGTTTTATGAGTTATTTTTAGTCGGCTCCATCGGTGCGGCACTTATAGATGAAAAATTATTAACGACAGGGAGCATGGCTTACTTTGTTGGCGCCGGTTTTTTAGGTATGTTTTTTGGGACTTTAATTTTTGGATATGTCAGTGATAAAGTCGGCAGGCGCAACGGTTATATTTACTCGCTTCTTATATACTCTATTTTTACTATTTGTATGGCCTTCGCACCATCTGCTGTATGGCTCGACATATTTCGGTTATGTGCCGGATTTGGTGTTGGCGCACAATTAGTGATCATTGACACTTATATTACTGAGATGACGCCTTCATCGAAACGCGGTTTTTATATCGCGTATAGTCAATTTATTACATTTTGGGCTGTTCCTATTGTTACCCTGCTGGCCTATCTGCTTGTTCCAACACATTTCTTAATGGATGGATGGCGCTGGGTTGTATTGATCGGTGGACTTGGTGCTGTTTTTGTTTGGTGGATTCGACTTGGTCTCCCGGAATCGCCGCGCTGGCAAGAGCAGCATGGTCAAATAGACAAAGCTGATCAAACGATGAAACATTTGGAGAAAATGATTGAACAAGAAGTCGGTTTACTGCCGCCTGTCCAACACAAAGAAGTTAAGGCGGAAGAGAAGGGGAAGTTCTCAGAAATATGGAAACCGCCGTACAGATCGCGGACAATTATGCTGTTAGTTTTCAATCTATTTCAAACTATCGGATTTTACGGGTTTGCTTCCTGGGTACCGACTTTATTAGTAAGTGAGGGTATTACGCTCGTCCATTCACTCTTCTATACATTTATCATGGCTTTGGCAAATCCATTTGGCCCAATTTTAGGTATGTTAACATCAGACCGGCTTGAAAGAAAGTGGATGATCGTTGTTATTTCAATCGCAATCGCTGTGGCTGGTACTATTTTTTCTTTGACTAGAATACCTTCTTTGATTATTCTAATGGGAATTATTATTACGCTTCTTAATAACTGGTTCAGCACTTTATTCCATTCTTACCAGGCGGAGTTATATCCAACACGCATTCGTGCCACCGGTGTCGGATTTACGTATGGTTGGAGCCGATTAAGTTCTGTATTCTCGGGATTCATCATCGCTGGATTGCTTCATGAATTTGGTGTTGTCGGTGTCTTTGGGTTTATCTCGGTTGCTATGTTGATTGTGGCCATTTCAATCGGAGGTTTTGGGCCTAAGACAAATAAGAAGGAGTTAGAGGAGATTTAGTAACTAAAATAAAAAAATATATAGTAAAATGCAGATTTACAATGTTAAGATTCCCTAGTTTAAAATCTCAATTTATCTTTATGTTTCATAGATAAATTGGGATTCTTTTTATACGTTAGGAAAAAATTTGCAGCAGTAGATGCCAATTTTACGCAGAGGCAAGTAAACGCAACAGACATCTGTAAAAGATTTACCATTAAAGAATTAGATTAAGTGCTAGAAGGACCATAATTTGTAAAAGTGCAGAATTCTCTTGACGTTTAATTCGTAAATTGATAAAGTTATTAAAAAATATTTCTTATCCAGAGAGGCGGAGGGACTGGCCCTATGAAACCTCAGCAACAGATCTATTAAGATACTGTGCTAATTCCAGTGGGTGATAAACCCTGATAGATAAGAGCGTACGTTTTTATTTGTCGGTAACGCACTCTTCTTTAGAGTGTGTTTTTGTTTTTTCTGGATGATGAAGAAGGAGAGTATGATGGGTAACGAAGGAAAGCAGGAATTTCAAAGGAAAATGAAAGTAAGACATCTTGTTATGCTGTCTCTTGGCGGGGTTATTGGAACCGGATTATTTCTTAGTTCAGGTTATACCATCCAACAGGCCGGCCCATTTGGCACCATTCTCGCGTATCTGATTGGAGCAGTAGTCGTTTATCTGGTCATGTTATGTTTAGGGGAATTATCTGTACATATGCCTGAGACGGGTGCCTTTCACAGCTATGCTGCGAAATACATTGGGCCAGGAACAGGTTATACAGTTGCTTGGTTGTATTGGCTGACTTGGACTGTTTCATTAGGTTCTGAGTTTACAGCTGCAGGTTTGCTTATGCAACGATGGTTTCCATCTATTAATGTATGGATATGGAGTGCACTATTTGCCATTTTGATCTTTTTATTAAATGCGCTGACGGTTAAGTTTTTCGCTGAATCGGAGTTCTGGTTTGCTTCTGTAAAGGTCATAGCAATTGTCGTATTTATTATTTTAGGCGTAGCAGCAATGGTAGGCATTATTCCAATGAAGAATTCACAGGCAGCTCCATTCTTTTCTAACTTTATCAGTGCCGGATTATTTCCTAATGGTACTTTTGCTATTATCATGACAATGCTTGCAGTCAATTTTGCCTTTTCTGGAACTGAATTAATTGGCATTGCAGCTGGAGAAACGAAAAATCCGGCCAAGACTATCCCAAAGGCTATTCGCACAACATTGTGGAGATTGGTCATCTTTTTTGTAGGAACGATCGTTATTTTATCTGCATTATTGCCAATGTCGGATGCGGGAGTATTAAAAAGCCCTTTTGTAGCAGTTTTCGAACGAATTGGAGTGCCATACGCAGCTGATATTATGAATTTTGTTATTTTGACAGCCATTTTGTCTGCGGCAAACTCTGGTTTATATGCTTCTTCCCGAATGCTTTGGTCACTAGCAAATAAAAAGACTATATCGCCGGTTTTCGCAAAGTTAACCAAACGGGGTGTACCGCTGGTCGCTATTATTTTTAGTATGATAGGCGGCGGTTTAGCTTTGCTCTCAAGTATTTTTGCACCAGGAACTGTGTATATCGTGCTTGTATCTATTTCGGGTTTAGCTGTGGTTATTGTTTGGATGAGTATCAGTGTTTCGCAATTTCTATTTCGCAGACAATATATTAAAGAGGGAAATTCAGTACAGGATTTGGCCTACCGTACACCGCTATATCCTATTGTACCAATCGCTTCTTTTGTACTTTGTCTTGCTTCATGTATTGGCATTGCATTTGACCCTACACAACGAATCGCCCTTTATTGCGGTATTCCGTTTATTTTTATTTGCTATGGAAGTTATTATTTCACGCAAAGATTGAAGAAGAGAGGAGTAAAATATGTTAACAAAACTCAATCCCATTGATGCTATTTTACGAGATTATTCAGTTATGATTCTGGATGGCGCTTTAGCTACAGAACTTGAACGGTATGGCTGCAATTTGAATGACCCTCTTTGGTCTGCGCGAGTACTGCTGGAAAGTCCAGAAGTGATTTACCAGGTTCATGCTGACTATTTTCGTGCGGGGGCTGATTGTGCAATCACCGCAAGCTATCAAGCTACTATTAATGGATTTTCTAAACGTGGAATACAAGAAAAAGAGGCTTTAGAGTTAATTAAAAAGACTGTACTGCTTGCCAGCAAAGCAAGAGATGATTTTTGGCAGCAAGATATGCAGGCATTTAGACCGAAGCCATTGGTTGCGGCATCGGTAGGGCCTTATGGGGCATATCTTGCAGATGGTTCAGAATATGCAGGAAACTATAATGTTACAGATGAAACATTAGCGGAATTTCATCGTACAAGAATGGCAGCTTTGATCGAAGCAGGTGCTGATTTAATAGCGTTTGAAACAATTCCTTCTCTGCAAGAAGCAAAGATATTAGCCTCATTATTAAAAGACTTTCCGGAATCATATGCCTGGTTATCTTTCTCTTTGAAAAATAACAAGACAATCAGTGACGGTACCTTGTTGGAAGAGTGTGCAAAAATGTTTAATGATCATGATCAAATTGCCGCAATTGGCATCAATTGCGCCCCAGCATCGTTTGTCACAGAAGCCATCAATGTGTTAAGTACAAATACGAAGAAGCCAATTATCGTTTATCCGAATTCCGGTGAAAACTATGATCCGGAAACTAAAACATGGCATGGCCAAGAATCATGTCAGTCTTTCGATGTTTAAGCCAAGGAATGGTACGATGCAGGAGCACGATTAATCGGAGGATGCTGCAGAACAGAACCCCATCATATTAAGGAGATTGCAAATAAATTGCGTTAACCTCTAGAGTATATAGTAATATCCAAGTCCATACAAAAGTCTATTAATAAGTAGGTGGAAAATATTTTGTCGGCTTAGATAGAGCAACAAAACCGATTTCCTAAAATAAGGGAATCGGTTTTAAGTATGATTGATATTCTTTTTCATAAATGATTTCTTTCTAATTTACATGTTTTATTTGTGTTTGTTTTTAGTCCAGAGTAAAATTGTAAATTTTTAGCTAAGCGATTATATATACATGTCAATTCTCTTATCCCATTTATAGACATAGTTTTTTTGATTAATTATATTCAATTAAATAGTCTGAACTAAGATGCTTGCAATGATAACTGATGCGGTGGTGACGGTTGTGAAGCCGCCGACAAGCATTGGTGTAAGGATTTCATTAAAAATGGTTTTCTGTTCTGCTTCGTTATCAGCGACACTGCGGCTGATTTCCTCACAGAGCAGATAGTCACCGGGGAATCCGAATAAAGCTGTTAAGGCTACTGCAATCCCTTTATTCATGTTCCACTTCATTAATTTTGCCCCAACAAAGCCGCCTGCGATAATCCCGACAATACCTATTGCCATAATGGCGAGAACGACCGGTAAATAGCCAACAAACATATGGATCGTTACATCATTCATAGAGCTCATCGTAATCACGATAATCCCGACCATAGCGATGCCGAATGAGTTCGCACGTTCCAGCATCTTATCATTATAAAAGCCGATATATGCACCGATTAGACCAATGACTAATGCCCATAAGCTATAATTAATGCCGGTTAAATTGCCTAAGAAAATAGCTAATGCTCCGCCAATAAATAGCTGCAATAAAAGGATGACATGCGTTTGATATTTTTTCGGAATCCAAGTCTTTCTTTTTGAATCAGTGAGTATGCTTTCAGGGTCTGCAGCAGCAGCAACCTCTGTGTAAGCTGCCTGATTAAGTGTTTTCTTGACATGCTTAGCATGACGGCGCAGAAAGAATGAGGCAAGCGGCATACCGATTAAACTTTGTATTGCAAGAATAAGAGCTGGAATGGTAACTAAGCCAGTCTGGCCGATAGCCTTCAGTTTTTGGGCGGTTAATATAAATGCAATGGTGCCGCCGGTTAAAGGTCCTGTCCCGGCTACTGCTGACGAATAACCAAACATAGGCGTAATAATGGCAAGAATAAGTACAGCAGCAACCGCGACCCCGCATAAAGCGATAATGACCGCTCTAATTTGTGATTTTATAATTTTAAACGGGACGAGTGTTCCCATATGAACGATCAGCGGTGCAATCATTAACGTTCCAAATGTGCCTATAGTTGATGAATCAATAATCTTTTTTGGGAAGATGCCTGTCCAAAGCGTGATCAAGTATCCTATAAGAACGACAAGTAACATAGGAATTCTCGCTCTTGTCATAATAGAAATAAGTTCGCCAACAGCCAATAAAAATAAAATAAGCATGGCTGCAAAAATTGGTTCATTCATTATAAAGACCCCTTTTATGAAATAGTTTAATGAATTTTTAGAATAATAAAGCGGCAAGTTATGAAAATAGTCTTTTTGGTTTTCGGACAGGTCCTTAACTGTATGACTGCTTTCTTATACCAATGTTTAAATTATTCTTTATGTTTTAAGGATTTTATCATAAGATAAAGGCCTTGAATAGTCATTTTTTGAAATTTCACTCAAGGCAATTAATACTAAATTTTTTAGTAAGCGCAACCATTATCGCCCCTGCTGGAAACATTGTAAATTTAAAAGTCGACAAAAACAGATAATTTTTTTATGAAATAAAAAGTGCTCCTCTTAATTTTTCAATTTCAATTTGAGTTTGGTAAAATTCAGAAGAATGATAAACGGATAAAACAATGGAAATTTTTATGGAGGTCCCAAATGTATAGAGAATCGAAACCTTTTAATTTAAGTCCTTATGATCACCCGGATATTTACCCCGGTCCGCGCCCGGTCTCATCGTTTATTTTTTATAAAGGAAAAGCCCATAAAATTGAAGAAGAACATGGAAAAGCCGTTGAAGATTGTACGATTCATATTTCACAGCGCGATGACCTGCTCGGTACACTTGCTTTTTCGAGTACGGTAAAAATGACGGTGAAGGAATTTTTGAAAAAGGAACAGGCTGCGCCGATTACTGAACGGATTCCGCTGCTTGGCTATGGGTCAAACGTTTGTCTTGCGCAATTAGCTTATAAATTCGGGTTAACTCCGGATATGAGCGATCTGACGATTTGCTACCGGGCAACGATAAAAGATTCGGATATTGTCTATGGGTCTTTTTTGGCACCATACGGCGCGCTGCCGGCTATCATCGCCCCGGTTACCGGTGCTGAAACGGAGATTTGGCTGACGCTTGTCGATCAAGAACAGTTTGATCATATGAACAGCACTGAAGGCGGGTATGGACTGCGCGAACATCGCGGCGGGAAATGTGTGCTTCAAAATAGTGAGCGCTTTGAAAAGGTTTATGGCTATTATAACCCGCGTGCCTTAAAGGTCGACGGCAATATGCTAAGATTCAAAGACATTCAAGGAACCTCACCGCTTCCTGAGGCATGGGAGGCGGACACGCTAGACTGGCTGAAAGAAGCTGTTGGGTTTGAAGGTTCAAGAGAACATTTCATTCACAAGCTTCGCTGGGATTATTCCTTCCATCGTGAGGTTAATAAAAAGTTAAAATCGCATGAGATGTCGTTTGATCATCCGGATTTAGCCGAAACAGACCGATTTGAGACAATCGGGGAAATGAAAAGGGATTTTAATCTTTGACTGAAAAGAAAGAGAGCAAAGGAAGTAAACACGTTAAAAATGAAAAGAACATTTTCTCCGGAAGAAATTAGTTTGGAACCAGTATACCGATTCAAGATGAGGGTCGCCATTGAAAACCCCTCCTGAGATGTAAAAGATTCAGGAGGGATTTTCATAATACTCGATTGAGTGATAGCTCTGCTTAGGGTACTGCCCAGTGCCCATCAAGGTTACACTTAAGCCTATACAGCTGATTAAGAATTTGAAAACTTCCGCTGAATTTCTTTTAAAAACATATCGGCAGCAGCGGAAAAAACTTGATGCTTTTTCCAAACAATATTTAAGCCGGATTCAAGTCTTGGCTCCAGCGGTCTAAAACAAAGGTTACTATCACTGGACGTATCCACTATTTTATCAAGGGTTATTGCATAACCAATACCCTCTTCAACCATAAGGGCAGCATTATATGCAAGATTGTATGTCGTCACAACGTTTAATTTATTAAAATCTTCACCAAACCAATCCGCAAATTCATTTTTTGAAAAAGTCTGTTTCATAGCCTGTCGTGAACAAATTAGCGGAACATTTAATAAATCCTCGGCTTGAATGGTATTTTTAAAAGCAAGAGGACTGTCTTTCCTCATAACAACGCCCCAAACATCTTTGGCTGGGATATTGATATAATTGTATTTTGATAAATCAGCTGGTTGAATTAAAATACCAAAGTCAAGCAATCCCTTGTCAAGCCGTTCTGTCACATCGTCTTCGTTTCCGCTGTAGAGGTGATACCGTATATTTGGATAACTTAACTGTAAATTTTTCACTACCCGTGCAATCTGTCTCATGGCGTCTGTTTCCCCGCCGCCTATATAAACATCACCGCCTATTGTTTCTTCCATGGAACTAAATTCTGCCTCTAATTTATCGACCATAGCAACGATTTCTTCTGCTCTCTTTCGCAGGAGCATTCCTTCATCGGTAAGAATGATACTGTGACTGCTGCGGATAAATAGTTTTTTTCCTAACTCTTGTTCAAGGTCTTTTAATTGTCTTGACAAGGTTGGCTGTGTAACATGCAAAAAATCAGCGGCACCCGTAATGCTTCCTTCCCTTGCAACAGTAAGAAAATACCGCAAAACTCTAAATTCCATATAACACGCCTCCTTTATTGTTTTAGTTTATGCGTTTTTGAAATACCCATCAAGCATATCTTGATATAAGATATAAGTATTTGGCATTTTCGAATTGGCCGGAGGAATAATGGCAAATATAATGCTTTTCAATTTTATACTACTTTTTTATTTTAAAACCTCCAACTTTTTGATAGGCTAAAGAAAATAGAAAGAAAATTGAAGGAGATTTTATGAATCGTCAAGAAATGGCTATTAGGGTTCGCAACATAGCCGAAGCTATTGTTTATGAAAAAGGCTATGTCAGTGCAGTTGACTTATTTATCCGAATGGATAAACTTTCTGTAAAAGACCATGAAAAATGGCGAAAAAGGCAGGTTCCTTACTTAGAACGGGGGATTATGGGGAATTTAAAACAACTTTCATACATCATGAAAGAACTAAGGTCATATGCACAAAACCGAGGATTAAAACCGTCTTGGACTTATTATTATTCGTGGGGAAAAGGGCCAAAGGTTAAGTTGCAATTTAGTAAATATGGCGACCCTTCTGTTGAGAAAATTTATGCGACTCATTTTGTTGACGCTAAGCGTTTAAACAAGCAGTAAACTTAAGGAGCGACTGTATGATCTATCAATTAAAAATCAACTTAAAATACATGAAACCGCCGGTATGGCGAAGAATTCAAGTGGACAGTAAAATAACTTTTGAGACACTTCATCAGTTAATTCAGATCGCTTTTGATTGGGAGGATTACCATCTTCATGATTTCAGAATTGAATTAAAAGAGGGTCATCTAAAATCAGCCCGATTAAATAACATGTTTGACGGGCCTTTTCAACCGGGACATATCATTATTAAATCCCAAAAGGTTGATAATGATTTTTTGGGTCTTGGAACGGAATCGCTTGATGAAGAGAAAGAGATAATTGAAGATTATTTACTGGATGAAAAGGATAAATGCCTGTACACTTATGACTTTGGTGATGATTGGCAGCATGAAATTGTTTTGGAAAAGATATTGCCAGTCGAAAAAGGCGTTAATTATCCGCGTTGTATTAAAGCAATGAGACTTGCACCTGAGGAAGACAGCAGAGGGTCTTTGGAAGATGATGATGAATATAGGGAACTTTTAGCTGACAATAAAGCATTAGCAATAGAGATTAATGAGCATTTCAGTAGCTTTTGGAGTGTACCGGAACAAGAGGGAGACAACTGGTCAGAGCTATTTAATAACGTTGATCAATATAAGAAACTTAAACCTTGGGAGTGGATGTCCAGTGATCAAATTATTGTCGTGGGGCTTCCGGATTCTCGTGAGCTGACGTATTGTTCCGTTCTTGGAGAGGCCGGTGAAGAATTTGGACTCGCCATATATTTAGGCAATGATGGATTAAAAAGTATATTTAAAACATTAGAGGGAGCAGAAGATTATCATGATCTCGTTATGAATCAGAGAAGCATCCTGATTTCATTCTCCGACCGGGATGAACTTTCACCTGACGACTATAAGCTGATCAAACGGCAAGGCCTTAGCTTTCGCGGTAAAAAACAATGGCCGTTATTCCGCAGCTTTAAACCAGGTTATTACCCGTGGCTGATTGACGGAGAAGAAGCCGACATTATTAATATTGTGCTCAGACAAGTGATTGAGGTTGTCCAAAGAACTAAAAACAATCCTAAGCTTGTTAACGAATCCCATTTTGATCAATGGTTTGCGCGGCTTCCCATCCAAAAGAGCGGGAAAGTTGAATGGAAAGAGGAATTAATTACCCCAAAATTTTATGAAGATGAAGAAATTGGAACTGTAAAGCTATTTGAATCAGAGTTTGCTGTCAGACAGATGAAAAATAAATATAAAAAGTTAAATATTCCGATTGAATTTTCGTCCTTTTATGGACCGGAACCTGTTCAAGAAAACAAAGGTGAACGTCCATATTATCCAAGTTTTGTCGTAGCAGCTGAACAAAAACAAGGAATGATTATATTTCACGATATTATAGCCCATGATCAATATGCACAACAATTGCAAGCATCATTTTTAAAAATGATTGAGAACCTTGAACATATACCAAGAGAAGTATGGTTGGATAATGAAAAGGACGCTGTGATTCTCCAACCTATATTCAAATTATTATCAATTAAATGTATAGGTGTTAATAAGCTTCCAATTATCGAACAAGTTCGTAAAGAAATGTTTCATTTTATTTAATACGGAAGAGCGCGGAGGAACATGTTTTTCTCCGCGCTTTTTTATATTAAACGATTTGATCAAAGTTCATGGATGTTTCAATAATGAATAACCCGGTTATAGTTATAACAAGTACAATTAAATTTCTTGGAGGTAGATATCAATGCCTTGGGATATGAATGATTACCCAAGTTCCATGAAAAATTTGAAGTATGCCGTACGAAAGAAAGCGATCGATATCGCCAATGCCATGATTGATGAAGGGTATGAAGAAGGTCGGGCGATTCCAATAGCTACAAATCAGGCAAAAGAATGGTATAAGAATGCCAGCCAGGATGAGATTCGTAAGCTGAAGGAAAATGTAGATCCGACAGAAAGGTCAGATAGTCAGATATACAAGAGCCGTCCGGAACTCATGGACAAAGGCGAACATGTTATTCCGCATTCCAACGGCTGGGCAGTACAATCTCAAGATGCCAAGAAACCAAGCGAAGTTCTAGATCATAAAGATGAAGCGGTTAAACGAGCAAAAGAAATTGCTAAAAATAAGGGGACCGAAGTTATTATTCATAAAAAAAACGGAAAAATTCAAGATCGTGTGTCTTATAAAAGCTAGAACGTGTACATTCTTAACTAGCTTATAGAAAAATTCCTTTTTTAAAATACAAAAGAAAGCACTGCAAGCGAAAATGGCTTGCAGTGTTTTCTTTAAATTATTCTTTTCCTTTGAGCGCCAATTTTAATGCATCCGTAAGGCTGTTATTCGTAAACGAATCATCCTGTTTGCTATATTTTTAATTAGCAATTTCTTTACCTTCCTTCGTATGTTCTACTATCATACCCCTGGTTTCATTAAATTAGGACAATCAATTAATTTATATAAAATTCAGATTGACAAATATTAAATTAGAGATATACTTAAATTACAAGTCAACTTAGTAGACAAGTAGACAATATGACAAATGTTTAATTTTTTTTGAATTAATATTAGAAAATTTCGATTCATAATTTTATGAGGTGGCGGAAATGAAAAATATAAGTATTGAAGAATTAAAAGAAAAAGCTATTGAAATGAGAAGGACGGCTTTAACAATGATTCACGAAGCACAGTCAGGTCACCCAGGAGGTTCACTCTCTGCAGCAGATATTATGACCGCATTATACTTTAAAGAAATGAACATTGATCCGAACAATCCAACTTGGGAAGATCGTGACAGATTTGTTCTATCAAAGGGACATGTTTGTCCTATACAATATTCTGCCTTAGCTTTACGAGGTTATGTCCCATATGAAACGATATACACTTTAAGAAAGTATGGTTCTCCTTTTCAAGGGCACCCAGATATGAAAAAGTGTCCTGGAATCGATATCTCAACAGGGTCACTGGGACAAGGGCTTTCTTGTGGAGTTGGAATGGCAATAGGAGGAAAAAGAGATTCGAAAGATTATAGAGTTTTTGCATTGATAGGAGACGGAGAGTGTCAAGAAGGGCAAATTTGGGAGGCTGCTCAAACCGCAGTTAAATATCAATTAGATAATTTAGTTATATTTGTAGATAACAATAGACTTCAAATTGATGGTTTTTGTGATGAAATTATGCCTTTACAAGATATAGAAAAGAAATTTGATGCCTTTGGTTTTGAAACGAAAAAAATTGATGGCCATTCTATGGAAGAGATTGTTGAAACATTAGATGAAATAAGAGTGGCAAAAAACGGAAAACCAAAATGTATAGTATGTGAAACGGTAAAAGGTAAAGGTGTTTCTTTTATGGAAGATGTTGTTGAGTGGCATGGGGTGGCTCCTAATGATGAAGAATACAAGAAGGCATTGGAAGAAATCACAGGAGGTTTACAATAAATGAGTATGATGGAAAAAACTCTGACAATAAAAAAAGCTACTAGAGAAGCCTTTGGTGATGAAATCGTAGAATTAGGTAAAAAAAATAAAAATATTTATGTTATTGATGTTGATATTGCAAAGTCATGTAAAACAGTAAATTTCATAAAACAATTACCTGATCAACATATTAATGTTGGTATCGCTGAGCAGAATGCTGCCGGCTTAGCTGCAGGACTTGCAACCACTGGTAAGATCCCATTTGTAAGCACTTACGCTGTATTTGGTTCTTTAAGAATGGCGGAGCAAGTTAGACAAGAAATTTGTTATCCAAACCTAAATGTAAAAATTGCCTGTTCTCATGGAGGTCTAACCCCGGCTAATGATGGTGGGAGTCATCAAGCTGTAGAGGATATGGGAGTTTTAAGAAGTTTTCCTAATATGACAGTGATAATGGGCGCTGACTATTATTCTACCAGAAAATTAGTAGAACAAGCAGCAAAAATTTATGGACCGGTATACCTTCGTTTTACTAGAGATAAGGTTCCAGTTCTATATGATGAAAATGAAGAATTTATAATTGGGAAAGCAAAGAAAATCAAAGAAGGTAAAGATATAGCTATTATTGCGAATGGTGATACCGTTCATCTCGCTTTAGAAACAGCAAAACAATTAAAAAAAGAGGGGATTTCTGTAAAATTATTAGACATGCATACCATTAAACCCCTAGATCGTGAAGCAGTCGTTGACTGCTTAAAGATTGGCAAGATCATTACTATTGAAGATCATAATATTTTAAATGGTCTTGGAAGTGCTGTATGTGAAGTAGTTGCAGAAGAAGGAAAGGGCATCGTAAGAAGAATAGGGGTGCAAGATCAGTTCGGACAATCCGCACCATATGAAAAACTATTAGAACTTAATGGAATTACAATAGAAAACATATTAAAAACAGCGAAGGAAATGCTCAAGTAAACTATCTAAATCAATTAATCTAGAGGAGAGAGTATAAATGTTTAAATTAGATAATAGAGTAGCGATTGTTACGGGCAGTGGTTCCAAAAAGGGGATAGGACGTCAAATAGCATTAACACTTGCAAAACAGGGAGCAGCAGTAGTTGTCGCTGACATAGATATGGACGGAATTCAGGATACTGTTAATGCTATTACAGAAGCTGGAGGAAAAGCTTTAGGGATAGAATTAAATGTAACAAGTAAAGAATCTAATGAAGCCATGGTTGAGAAAGTTCTCCAAACTTATGGAAGGGTCGATATCCTTGTTAATAATGCAGGGGTTTCACAAAAGGTGACCGTTCAAGATATGACACTTGAGGACGTAACAAGAATATTTAATGTTAACATGTTTGGATTATTTTTATGCACTCAATCAGTATTAGAAACGATGAAAAAGCAAAAGTTTGGCAGAATCATCAGTCTTTCTTCAGTTTCAGCAAAACGCGGAGGAGGAATATTTGGAGGACCGCACTATTCCGCTTCAAAGGCTGCCGTATTAGGTTTCTCAAAGAACCTTGCACGTGAGGTTGCACTCGATGGAATAACAGTAAACTGTGTGGCACCTGGACTTGTTAATACAGACATATGGAAATCCCTTCCTGAGGATCAGGCAAGGGAAGTTATTGCGGGAATCCCTATGGGAAGACCTGGAGAAACGGAAGAAATTGCTGCAACCATTGCATTCTTAGCTTCAGAAGAAGCATCTTATATTACAGGTGAGGAAATAGATATTAACGGTGGTTCACATATGGATTAATTTAAATAATTTTTACTGTACAGGCATTCTTGTTAGGGATGCCTGTCTATATTATTTATTTAAATAATTTCCACAAATGGATTTAAGCTTATTGCCCTTTTTTAATAATATTAATATAATTATACATGTCTAATTACTTACTTAGAATACAACGAACACAATATGAGAGAAGTGGTTATTATTAATTTTAATCCTGTATCTAACAAGAAATTGTATATGCAAATTTATAATCAAATTCTTTCAGAAATCCAATCAGGTTCATTGAAAATTGGTGATAAACTGCCAGCTGAGAGGGAGCTGTGCGAACAGTTTGGTGTAAGCCGTGCCCCTGTTCGTCAAGCCCTTAGTGCATTAGAATTAAATGGCTTTATTTACTCTCGTCAAGGTGAAGGGGTGTATGTGAAAAGCAATCAGATTGCCCATGATAGTCAGCAATCAGCCATCTTTTTCAATTCAATATCCCCTGAGGATATTGTAGAAGTGAGGATGAATATAGAGCCTGTTATTGTAAAATATGCTGCTCAAAGAGCTAATAATGAAGATATAGAGGTTCTTCATTCGACTATCAAAAAGATGGAGGAAGAAACCGAGGCAGGCTTATATGTACCAGAAACAGATGAGAAATTACATTATAGTATTGCAAAAGCCTCTCATAATGATTTATTTGTTAACATCATGATGGCTATTAGTAATGCGATGAAACAACAAGAAATGTGGAAATTTATTCGAGATAGAACCGTTACGCGGCCAGACTATAGGGAAGTTAATTTTAAAGAACATAAATTAATTATTAAAGCGATTGAGGAACACAATGAAAAAGAAGCTATGGAATTTATGACTAAACATATGCAAAATTTATATGACAGGTATTGGAAAGATTAAAACGAAAATTGACTGCAATAATGAATTTTAAAGGCATTAAAAAGAGAAACAATAGGATGCACTTTTAATTCCCCATTTTTAGTGAAGGGGAATTTTTTTATTTTCCGTGCTCAGAATATATCTTAAGATTCCTTGTATACAGCTTAAAATCATAATTTTAAAACTATTGACAAACAAAATCGATAAAATTATACTAATTATACAAGTAACTTAGTAGACAAGTATACAAGTGGACGTATAAAAATATGGGGAGGTTGATAGGCAAGATTTTAAGCCATTATAAAAAGAAAAGATGGAGAATGCTAAAGTCATTAATTCTCGGCAGATATGCTATGTTTTAAAGGGGTTATTGAAATTCTAATATTATCTACCTTTTTGTTTTACTGAATTTCAGGACGGATAAAAGTGTTATTTTAAATTATTTAATGTAAGGGTTTGCAACATTTTTAACGTATGAAAACTTAGGGGGAATCATATTGGATCAATTTTCATTAGAGCGTTCAACTACTAAAAAGGTTACATTAAGATTAATTCCATTTTTATTCATATGTTTTACAATATCCATACTGGATAGAGTGAATATTGGATTTGCAGCTCTAGAAATGAATAAAGATTTAGGCTTTTCAAATGCTGTTTATGGGTTTGGGGCAGGAATCTTCTTCATTGGTTATTTTCTTTTAGAGGTGCCGGGCAGCGCTTTAATGGCGAAAGTTGGAGCAAGAAAATGGATTAGCAGAATAATGGTTACATGGGCCATTATAGCTATTTTAATGGTTTTTATAAAAACTCCTGCTCAATTTTATATTGTACGGTTTCTTTTAGGGGTTGCTGAAGCCAGCTTTTATCCGTGTTTAGTAAATTATTTAAGCGGTTTTTATCAAACGAAACATCATGCAAAAGCAATTGCGGGATTCATGTTGGCGATACCTGCTGCTAATGCCATTGGTTCCCCGCTCTCCACATTCTTGCTAAGTATTGACTGGTTAGATATAGCCGGTTGGCAATGGTTATTTATTTTGGAAGCGATTCCAGCCGTGATCTTAGGTGTCGTATGTTATTTTTATCTTGATGATAAAATTGAAGATGTAAAATGGTTAAATAAAGACGAGAAAAAATGGTTAATTGATGTTACGACAAAAGAGAGGCTGGAAAAGCAACAAGTAAAACACTACACTTTCTTAGAGGCTTTAAAGGATCGTGATGTTTTAATCTTATCCGTAGGATATTTTTGCTGGATGGTTGGTTATTACGGAATTAATATGTTTTTACCGACTATTTCGAAAGGATTATCAGAGACAGTATCTATTAGTACTCAGGGGATGGGCTGGATTTTAGGGCTTATGTATGTTTGTGCTATGGTAACAATGTTTTTAGTTGGGAATCATTCCGACAAGAAGAACGAGAGACGTTGGCATGTTGCTGTATGTTTAACAATAAGTGCCATTGCAATGATAATCAGTACTTATGTTGCAAATACAAGCATTATTTTATCATTTGTACTTCTGACAATTGCTCTATGTGGAGCATTCGGCGCATACTCACCATTTTGGGCAATTCCACCTTCATTCTTAACCGGAGCAGCAGCTGGAGGAGCCATTGCACTAATTAATAGTATAGGAAATATTGGCGGATTTTTTGGACCGTACATCGTGGGATATATTAAAGATTTAACAGGATCTTTTAATGCAAGTATGATTTTCTTAGGTGTCACTATGATTATAGGTTCTTGTATTGTTATCTTTTTGGTAAAACAGTCCGGAAAAGCTCTAAGTCATAATGGTGAAAAAAAGATGGAAAAATCTAGTTGAAAGGCTGGGTTGCTTGATTCAATCTTAAAGAATTCCGGCAGCAATGTTTATCTAGTTGCTGGAGATTTTTTATAAACTGCGAAATTTCCTTATCGTGTAAGAGGTGTATTGGTTATGAGCAAAATAGGGGTCCTAACAAGCGGTGGAGATGCCCCGGGAATGAATGTCGCTATTAGAGCGGTAGTAAAAACAGCAAATTACTATCAGCTAGATGTAATGGGCATACAGTATGGTTACCAAGGTTTAATTGAGGGTAAAATTCAGCGATTAACTTCTTCAAAGGTAGAGGATATTGCTGATAAAGGCGGAACAATATTAAAAACTTCTAGGTCTTCGGAATTTATGCTAGAAACAGGAAGAAAAAAGGCTATTAAGGTTTTAAAAAAATTTGATATAAATTTTTTGGTTGTAATTGGCGGAGAAGGGTCATTAAAAGGAGCCGAAAAATTACATGAACTAGGTATTAAAGTGATCGGTATACCTGGAACGATAGACAATGATTTGGCATATACAGATTATTCTATTGGTTTTGATACAACTTTAAATACAGTATTGGAGTGTATAGGTAAAATTAAAGATACAGATTTTTCTCATGATAAGACGACTATTGTCGAAGTAATGGGAAGATATTGCGGTGATTTAGCCTTATATTCGGCTTTAGCAGGTGGAGGAGAAATAATATCAACCCCGGAAAGAAAATTAGATTTTGAGACCATATGTTCAAAATTACACTTAAGAATAAGTAGCGGAAAACATGATAACCTCGTAATCATAACAGAAAGAATGTTTGATTTACAGGAATTACAACGATACATTGAAGAGAAATTAAACATAAGTGTAAGAACTACGGTGTTAGGTTTTATACAAAGAGGGGGAAAACCTTCAGCATTTGATCGGGTATTAGCAAGTAAAATGGGAATTGCGGCCGTAGAACTCTTAATAAAAGGACATTCAGTTCAAACTATTGGAATTAAGGAAAACAAAATTATCCACAAAGAACTTAAAAATGTTAATGCCGAAATAATCGATAAGCAGGATAAATATAGGTTGCTTGAAAGACTTTTACACTAGAAATAAATAGAAGCTAGCTTTTGACTAAAAAAGTTTTATCCCGGTGCAACCGTCCGTAAAACTCCCGCCTCAAAACTTGAGTTTAAGCGCCGAAGTTTAGGCGGTAGTTAACGGACGCTAACACCCCGATTTGTTCAACTAACCATCAGTGAGGGATGAACAAAATCCCACTGATGGAAGTTTCACTTTATTATTCGTTTAGTTGTGTCTTTATCATAGTAACTATAAAAAAAATATGGGGGAAAATGATGGGGGAAGAATTAAAAGTAAAACAAGAAACGATTATATGTCAAGTGTGCGGGGAAGTAATTGATATAGTTAATGGCCCAGAAGGAGTTAAAACATTGTATGGAATGTGTTCGGATTGTTTCAAAAATAAGGCGTTACGAAAACGTCCCATATTGAGGATCCTATAAAAGCCGCCGAGGTCAATTTAACAGCACAGGAAATCCTTGAACTTGTAGAAGCGGCAAAAGAAACCGGCGTAGAGGTTAGAGGCGCGTGATAAAAGCCAATGCATTAGCATAAAAATGAGTGCTCTACTTAGTAGCATAATGCTTACAAATGAAATAATAGATGAAGTGGACTCCTGTCAAGCAGTCCTTAATCAAAAAAACAAATATGCAACCTGAGTCCCGTATAGATTGGGACTCAGGTCATTTCTTTTGTGGAAATGGCAATTATTCTAGATTTCTATCTAACAATACCCCAGTTTGTTCTGCTATTACATGAGTTGGAATATGCATTCCATTCTTAAACCACCATTCCACTGTCCCTACGATGGCTGAGGCAAAAAATTGAAGAATTACATCTTCACTTAATCCTTGATTTTTTCCTTCGGTTGTATCAACTTCAGGTTTATACTCTTGGACGACTAGCTCAAGAAAACGACTGCGAAAATAATGGGCACCTTTACTCTTTAACATCGTCGAAAAGAATAATTTGTTATTCTCAAAGTATTCGAACCAGATATAATTTCCTTCTTGAAACGTCATCTCAGAAGCCGATTGGCATAGTTCTCTGAGATTGTTCATATGTTCTTCAATCATCTTATCCAATAAATCGTATTTATCTGTGAAATGAAGATAGATGGTTCCTCGATTAACATTTGCCTTGTCAGCAATATCTTGAATGGTAATGTCGTCAAAACTTTTTTCTGTCATTAGTTCAGTAACAGCTTTTTTTATAGCTTCTTGGCTTTTAGTTATTCTTCTATCCACTTTAGACATTTTAAATCACCAGTCTTTCCTAAAGGTAATCAACAATTTTTATTAATATGTTGAATAATCAACGAATTGTTTTTATTTAATCATTGAAGGAAACGTGTTTATATCTATAATTATAAACAAATGTTGATTAATCAATCAATATTGTTTTTTTAAAGAGGAATGATAGAGAAATGGAGTAAATAATTAAACAGGGAGAGGGATCAATATGGAAAAAGGGAATATACATTTGAAACAAAGACTCTTAATATCGTTTATCGTTTTCCTTATTCTCGTTTTAGGGTCGGCATTTTATTATTTTCAGCATTCTAGTAGACAAGAGGTGAGTGCTAGTGGACAAGATGTCAAAGAATCGAATCTTAAATATGGCAGTAACCCAAAGCAAACATTAGATCTCTATACACGAAAAGTTCAAAGCGGGAAGAAACTGCCTGTTATCATTTATGCACATGGTGGCGGATGGAGAGGCGGGGATAAAACAAACGTTTCAGCAAAACCAGAATTTTTTACTAAAAAAGGTTATGCATTCATTTCAATTAACTATCGCTTATCCCCGGAAGCAACCTGCAAGGAAATGGAAAATAATGTTTCCAATTCAATTAAATGGGTGTATGACAATGTCAACAAGTATCATTTTGATCGAACGAAAATAAACCTGATGGGCCATTCTGCCGGCGGTCATTTAATGATGCTAGTCGCTGCAAATCCAAACTATTTGAATAATGTAGGGCTCTCATCCAAAACGATCAATTCTGTTGTGAACATAGAAGGCCCACTTGATTTAACAGATTTTATAAAAAAATTTGGAAGCTACAAAAAAGTGTTTGGAAACGATCAAAAAGTATGGGAAGAAGCTTCACCGTTTACTTATGCAGCAAACAAAAATCTTCCGCCAATGTTTTTGATTGACAATGTCATAAATACTAGTGAAATATTTATGGACAAAACAAAAAAGGCTGGCAACACCGTCGAAGATTTTAAAGCTAAAACTCTTTCCCATAGCCAATCAACTCAGCTCCTCGGAACATCCAGAACCGAGGAAGCAGCCAAAATGACCAATGATGTGGTCAAGTTTTTGAAGAAATACAACTAAAAAGGTGATAAATGACACTTTTTTATATTAGTTTTTTTGTTAAAGGCCTTTTTTAAAATGCAAAAGAAAACACTGCAAGCTGGAATGGCATGCAGTGTTTTCTTTATATTTATTCTTTATCTTTAAGTGCTGATTTCAAAGCATCGGCAAGGCTGTTATTTGCAAACGAATCATCCTGTTTGCTATATTTTTTGAGAAGCTGGCGTTCTTCTCGCTTAGTCACAGCTTTCTTCTGATTATCGGCTTTTTCTACAACGTTACAGTTCCGGCATTGGAAGTAAACGCCGGCGTTGCCTTTATGGATTTCCATGCGTTTATGGCATTGCGGGCAGCGGCGGTTTGATAATTTCGGATCCTTCCGTTTACGGTGACCGCATTCCCGATTTGAGCAAACGAGAATTCTGCCGTCCTTGCCTTTGATTTCCTTCATAAGCGAGCCGCATTCCGGACATTTTGAGCCGGTTATGTTGTGAGCCCGGTATGATTTATCACTCGTTTTAATTTCTGAGACGAGCCATTTGGTTTTCTTGCGGATGTTGCTTAAGAAGGCATTTGGATTTCCTTTGCCGCGGGCAATATCTTCAAGCTGCCTTTCCCAGCTGGCGGTAAGTTCAGGTGATTTTAGTTCATCATTGACAAGGTCGATCAGCTGTTTTCCCTTTGGTGTTGGATAAAGCCGTCCGTTTTTCCTGTCAACCGATTGCGATGATAATAATTTTTCAATAATATCCGCCCGTGTCGCCGGCGTGCCAAGACCGTATTTTTCCATTCGGGATAGTAAATCGGCTTCGGAGTAACGGTTCGGCGGTTCGGTTAATCTTTTATCAATCGTTAATTCTTTGGTTGAAAGTGTCTGCCCTCTTTTGAGATTTTCAAGCTGATGGTTTGCTTCTTTTTCCTCATCTCCGCTTGTTATTGCTTTGAAGCCTTTATCAATAACGGCCGTTTCACGTGCAACAAACGTCTCACCTTCAGCGTCAATAGTTACTTGGATGCTCGCATATTTGTAAGATGGATAAAACAGAGTCAGGAAGCGGCGGACGATGATGTCATAAAGCTTGCGTTCATCGCTTGTGAGATCTCCTAAAAATGGTGTTTCATCCGTTGGAATGATCGCATGGTGATCCGTAACTTTTGCATCATTAAACACCTTTTTAGCAACGACTCGTCCTTTTTGTTTTAAAATCGGCTGGATCTCAGCTTTGTAGCTTGATGAAAGGGCTTTGAGTCTGTCAAACATGGTTGCTTCCATATCTTTAGTCAGGTAACGGGAATCCGTACGCGGATAAGTCACCAGTTTATAATGCTCATAAAGACGCTGCAGTGTATTTAATGTTTTTTTAGCTGAGAAACCAAAACGTCTGTTGGCATCCCGCTGCAACTCTGTTAAATCGTATGGCAGCGGGTGCTGCTCGACTTTTTCCTTTCTATTAATGTCACGGACAGCGCCCATTTTGCCGTTGACTTTACCATGAATCGCTTGGGCCATCTTTTCATCGAAAAGCCGTTTTTCTCCATTTCGTTCCCAAGCGGCTTTAAGAGGGCCGAACTTGGCGGCAATTGTCCAGTATTCTTGAGGTCTAAACGATTGAATTTCTTTCTCACGATCTAAAATCATAGATAAAGTCGGTGTTTGCACTCTTCCTGCTGACAATGGGTCATCATATTTAGTTGTCAGTGCTCTTGTCACATTTAAACCGATCAGCCAGTCGGCTTCGGCGCGGCAAACGGCGGATTGATAAAGGTCGTCGTACTGCTTGGCGGGCTTCAATTGTTTAAAACCATCACGGATTGCCCGATCTGTTTGGGAAGAGATCCAAAGGCGCTTAATTGGCTTTTTCCAATGAATTCTTTCAATGATCCATCTGGCAACCAGTTCACCTTCACGTCCGGCATCGGTCGCAATTACCAAATCTTTAAGATCTTTTCTTTTTGACAGTCTTTCAATAGCTTTATATTGATGACTCGTCTTCCGGATTGTTTTAAGTCCCATGTGATTAGGGATAATCGGCAAATCTTCAAGCCGCCATGTTTTATATTCCTTGTTATAGTCTTCGGGCATTTTTAATTCGACAAGATGTCCGAGCGCCCATGTAACGATATGTTTTGGGCCTTCAATATAGTTTTTATTATTTTGCTTACAGCCAAGAACACGGGCAAGGTCACGTGCCACACTTGGCTTTTCAGCAAGTACAAGTGATTTCATTAAAAACTTCCTTTCAAAAATCGCAAATCTATACTAACCATTAAAGAGGGATGAAACGAATTCCCCTCTTTGATGGAAGTTTCACTCTACAAGTATAGCTGAAATAGCAGCTTTAAAAAACTGTTAGCTGTTGAGGCAGTGATCAAGAAAAAATCAAAAAAAGTAAAAATTCGACAAAAAGACCCGGTTTACAATAATTTCAGCTAAGGTAGATAATGATATAAAGGAATTTGAAAAATTAAAGGAGTGCATGTGTTTGGCTAAAAAAGTTCTTCTAATTACCGGAGATGCCGTTGAAGCACTAGAAATTTTTTATCCTTATTATCGCCTGTTAGAAGAAGGTTATGAGGCGGTTATTGCTTCACCGAAAAAGAAAGTATTGCATACTGTTGCCCATGATTTTGTAGACTGGGACACATACATCGAGAAGCAAGCTTATTTACTTGAATCCCATACAGCTTTTGCGGATGTCGATCCCGCTGACTATGATGGTTTGATTATACCAGGCGGACGAGCACCAGAGTACATTCGTCTGGATGAAAATATTCCGCGGATTCTCAATCACTTCTTTGAAAATAATAAACCGGTCGGCGCTATTTGTCACGCGGCGCTTGTACTGGAAGCCTTAAAAAATAAAGAATATTTTAAAGGAAAAACAATGACGGCTTTCAGTGCCTGTCAGTTTGATGTGGAAAATCTTGGTGCCAAATATACGACAGAAACGCTGTATGTTGACGGCAACTTAGTATCTGGACATGCTTGGCCGGACTTGCCAGGATTTATGAGAGAATTTTTGAAGTTAATGAAATAAAATGATGAAGCCTTGGACGAGTGCCAAGGCTCAACTTTCTCAATTTAAAAACCTTTCAAATGGCGGCTGTATTTTTAAAAAAACAGAATAAAACCAAGTTGACACATTGGAATAATTGTGATTATATAAATAATAACAAAAATCAAAAAATAGTTAATTGGATAACTAAAGGCCCTTTTGAAAAAAGTAATATATTTCCGTACAGAGAAAAATTACAGTTATCAAGGGAAATAAAGCCGATTAATTATCTGAATAGTTTTTTTATACCCAGTCGGGACCTAAAATGTCCCTAAAGGACTTATTTTATCCCATTAAATAAATTGGCAGGTAATAACAATCTCTATGCAATCTTTATATAAAGCGAGAGATTGAAAATTATATATAAAAAATTTGATATTTAATTGAGGAGGCGTTATATGACAACTGAAGTATTAAATTTATTAACTTATGAGTTTTATGCAAACGGGGAATGGAAGGAAAGCAAGTCAGGTGAAACAATTGAAATCCGTTCACCTTACCTTAATGAACCTATTGGTAAGGTACAATCGATATCGCAAGAAGAAGTTGATGAAGCCATTCATTTCGCGCAGGCGGCACAAAAAGGATGGGCTGAAAATTCGCTTCAGGATCGTGCGAATTATTTATATCGTTGGGCCGATGAATTAGTTAACATGCAGGATGAAATAGCAGAAATCATTATGAAGGAAGTTGGCAAAAGCCTGAAAGATGCTAGAAATGAAGTCTTACGCACATCAGATTTCATTCGTTACACAGTGGAAGAAGCACTGCATATGCACGGGGAAAGTATGAAAGGAGACAGCTTCCCTGGCGGATCTAAATCTAAAATTGCAATCATCGAACGTGTTCCGCTCGGCGTTGTATTGGCGATCTCTCCGTTTAACTATCCGGTCAATTTATCGGCAGCAAAAATAGCCCCGGCGCTCATTTCAGGAAATGCTGTTATCTTTAAGCCGGCGACGCAAGGTGCGATCAGCGGTATTAAAATGATTGAGGCTCTTCATAAAGCTGGACTTCCAAAAGGTCTTGTTAATATTATTACAGGGCGCGGTTCAGTGATTGGCGATTACCTTGTGGAACATAAGGGCATCAACATGATTTCCTTTACAGGGGGAACCAATACAGGTGTCCGCTTGGCGAAAAAAGCTGCTATGATTCCGCTTGTTCTAGAACTTGGCGGAAAAGACCCGGGTATTGTACGTGAAGACGCCGATTTAAAGGAAGCTGCCAAACATATCATTAGCGGTGCCTTTTCCTATTCCGGCCAGCGCTGTACCGCAATCAAGCGTGTGTTAGTCCATGAAAAAGCGGCGGATGAGCTGGTCGACATTCTGAAAGAAGAAATTGAAAAGTTATCTGTAGGTTCCCCAGAAGACGGTTGTACTGTTGTTCCTTTAATTGATGGCGGGTCAGCTGATTTTGTTCAAGGTTTGATTGATGATGCCATCGAAAAGGGGGCAATACCTTTAACAGGAAACAGGCGTGACAGGAATTTGATTTACCCAACTCTTCTTGATCATGTGACAGAAGACATGAGAGTCGCTTGGGAAGAACCCTTCGGCCCCGTATTGCCTGTCATTCGTGTATCATCTGATGAAGAAGCTGTTAAATTCGCAAATGAGTCTGAATTCGGATTACAAGCAAGTGTCTTCACAAAAGACATAAACAAAGCATTTGCGATTGCCGATAAAATAGAAACAGGCTCTGTCCAAATTAACGGACGTACTGAACGCGGCCCCGACCACTTCCCGTTTATCGGTGTAAAAGGATCAGGTTTGGGCGTGCAAGGCATTCGCAAAAGCATCGAATCAATGACGCGCGAAAAGGTAACGGTTTTAAATATTGCTGATTAACTTGTAAAATAGCCGTACATGATTGATTAATATAACGATGTTGCCAAAGTTGTAAAAGTATTATTATATAATGGAAAGAACAGAAAGGCCTTTGCAGTTTAAGTTAAGCAAAGGTCTTTTTATTTATAAATAAAAAATTTTACTAATAATTTAAAAATTAATATAATAAACTATGTAGAAAAGATTACCATCTAAAATGAGAGGGGGGTTATATCATGTTTAAAGGATTACTAAGCATTGCCGATAATCATTTAAAGCTTTACGGTGGTATAACCCTGTTGGGACTCATTTAAGGTAACAATCTTTTTTGAGTTAACTAGTGAATGGCTGAAGTATGCCATGGGGGTGTAATATCACCTCATGGTATTTTTTATGCCTTTTTTTGGATGAAAGGGGGATGGCGTATGCGGATATTTATGGATCTGTGGTGGTATTTTAAGCAGGAGAAATGGAAATATCTCATTGGTATTATTTTCTTAATGTGTTCAAGCTTGATATCTATGCTGCCGCCATATGTTGTTGGTGTGATTGTTGATGCCATTCGAAAGAGGACTTTAACACCAGCTGTATTAGGAAAATGGGTCGTTATTTTAGCCGTTGCCGGGGTTATCAGCTATACGGCAGGTTTTATTTGGCGCCAGATGATTTTCGGTTCATCCGTCCGGTTAGCGAGATTGCTGCGTGACCGCTTATTTCATCATTTTACGAAAATGTCGCCGGGCTTTTTCAATAAAAGGCGGATTGGCGATTTAATGGCCCACTCGACGAATGACATTTTAGCTGTGCAAGATGCGGCAGGTGAAGGCATTTTAACACTAATTGATTCAATATCGATGGGCGGCATGGTAATCATTTCAATGATTACGCTTGTCAGCTGGAAACTGACACTCATCGCCTTAATTCCGATGCCGTTTTTAGCTTGGGCAACAAGCTACTATGCTTCACTTTTACATAAACGCTTCCATAAGGCACAGGCAGCCTTTTCTGAATTAAATGATAAGGTACAAGAAAATATTGCGGGAGTCCGGGTCATTAAAGCGTTTGGCCAGGAAGAAGCGCAGAAGGACATGTTTCGTAAGCAATCGGCAGATGTTGTATCGAAAAACATCGCTGTTGCAAAAGCAGATGCTTTATTTGATCCGACCATTACATTCATCGTTGGAATGTGTTACTTATTGTCCCTTAGCTTTGGCGCAGTGTTTGTTGTACACGGTTCAATGACGATCGGACAATTAACAAGCTTTACACTCTATTTGGGTCAGCTGATTTGGCCGATGCTTGCTTTCGGATTGTTGTTCAATATTGTTGAACGCGGGCGGGCCTCTTACGGCAGGATATGTAAGCTTCTTGAGATTAGGCCTGAAATTGTTGATCATAAGGGAGCACTGGATTTTGTACCGAGCGGCAACGTATCTTTTAATATTAACAACTTGATATATCCGAAAAAAACAATTCCCGCTCTTAAGGACATTCATTTTTCTTTATCTCAAGGACAAACGCTCGGCGTTGTCGGTAAAACAGGCAGCGGTAAGACAACTTTATTAAAATTAATGCTTAGGGAATTTGACTGCGAAGATGGCGATATTCAAATAGGCGGGTTGTCTATTTACGATGTTAAGTTGGCCAAATTACGTGAGGCGATCGGTTACGTACCGCAAGATCATTTTCTTTTTTCAGCAACAATCGCTGAGAATATTGCCTTTGCAGAGCCGGGAGCATCAATGAAGGATATTGAACGTGTTGCGAAACTCGCGAATATCCATGATGACATTCTTGAGTTTGAGGAAGGTTATGATACAGTTGTCGGCGAACGCGGTGTAACTTTATCAGGAGGGCAAAAGCAAAGAATCTCTATCGCCCGTGCCTTATTAATTAATCCGGAGATTTTAATCCTCGATGATTCGCTGTCGGCTGTGGATGCTCATACTGAGGAAGCAATTTTACAAGCATTAAAAGATAACCGCGATAATAAAACAACATTGATTTCTGCCCACAGGCTCAGTGCCATTCAACATGCAGACCTTATTTTAGTACTCGAAGACGGGCAGATCGTTGAGCGCGGGACCCATGAAACTTTAATGGCAAACGATAACTGGTATGCGTCAATGTTCAGAAGGCAGCAGCTTGAGTCTCTTGTCGAGCAAGGGGGAGTTATTTATGAGTGAACGCTATACGATGGAAACTGTTTCACACAAAAATGCTTTTCGCAGGCTGTTGGGTTATATGAAGCCCCATAAAAAGGCGCTGGCAGGAGCATTTACGATGCTGATCATTGCGACGGCGGCAGATGTACTAGGTCCGATCTTAGCAAAAGTTTTTATAGACAGTTTTCTGATGCCGCGCAGATTCGATCCGCTGCCATTAACAATATTGATTGTTTCATTTATCTTGATATATGTAGTCTCGGCATTTATGCATTATTTTCAGCTGATCTCTTTTCAGAAAATTGCCCTTAAAATTATTCAACAGCTTCGTGTCGATGTTTTTGGTAAGGTTCAGCACCTTGGTCTTACTTTTTTTGACCAAACACCTGGGGGGAGTCTGGTTTCAAGAATTACCAACGATACTGAAGCAATTAAAGATCTCTATGTCAGTGTGCTGTCAACATTTGTTCAGAGTATCACCCTTTTAATTGGTATTTTTATTGGCATGTTTAGTTTGGATGTTAAGCTGACTTTGATTTGTCTTGTCATTTTTCCAATTATTTTTATTTTAATGCAAGTTTATCGTCACTTCAGTTCAAAAGTTTACATGATGACACGGCAAAAGTTAAGCCAGTTGAATGCCAAACTCAATGAATCTTTGCAAGGTATGAATATGATTCAGGCAATGAGACAGGAAATGCGGCTTAAGAAAGAATTCGGTGCGATTAACGGGCAGCACTTTGGCGCTATGATGAAAAGCATCCGATTAAATAGCCTGATGCTTCGTCCAGCGGTCTATACACTTTATTTATTGGTACTGATTATCACGCTGAGTTTCTTTGGTATCCAATCATTCGGAACAATTATCGAAGTCGGTGTCCTGTATGCCTTTGTTAACTACCTTGATCAGTTTTTTGAACCAATTAACTCAATGATGATGCAATTGTCACGATTTCAGCAGGCGCTCGTTTCAGCGGAACGGGTTTTCGGTCTTCTTGATGATCATCGAATGGCCCCGGTAAAAGCGGGAGAAGAAACGCCATCTATTAACGAAGGGATGGTTGAATTTGAAAATGTCAGCTTTTCATATGATGGGAAAACCGATATTTTAAAAAATATTTCTTTTACAGCAAAACCGGGAGAAACGGTTGCGCTAGTTGGTCATACCGGCAGCGGCAAAAGCTCGATTATTAATCTATTGATGAGATTTTATCCGATAAACAGGGGGAAGATTACGATTGACGGAGCGCCGCTTCAATCCTTTTATGATGATGAGCTGCGCCGGAAAGTCGGGCTTGTTCTCCAAGACTCTTTCCTTTTTGTCGGTGATATAAAATCGAATATTCGTCTGAGCTGCGATCATATTTCTGATGAAGAGGTTGTTGAAGCGGCTGAATTTGTTCAGGCTGACACCTTTATTGAAAAGCTGCCAGGAAAATATGATGAACCAATAGGAGAACGGGGAGCCACATTATCCAGCGGACAGAGGCAATTATTATCATTTGCCAGAACTATGGCGCTTAATCCGAAAATTCTTGTTCTCGATGAAGCGACAGCAAGCGTCGATACAGAGACAGAAGAAGCGATCCAAGAAGCGCTTAAGAAAATGCGGAAAGGCAGAACAACCATTGCTATCGCTCACCGCCTGTCAACCATTCAAGATGCCGATCAAATTTTAGTTTTGCATAAAGGGGAAATAGTTGAGAGAGGGACGCATCAAGAACTGTTAGGGTTAAAAGGATTGTATCATAAGATGTATATGCTTCAGAAAGGCGACGACTTGAATAAAAATCTTCGCTGCCTTGCGACAAGAAGTGGAGAGTCTTCTTAAATAAGCGTCGGGTAAGAAGGGAGTTTTCTACAAAGAAACTAAAAAAGAGTGGAAAAAGGTAGAAGGGGAATGGTAATGACAGCGATTAAAAAAATTGGGCGCTACTGTTCAACTGATAATGAAGGATATATCGTTAATGACTCGGATATAGGTAAGGTCGGACCAGAGTTTCATAAGGTCATTCGGAAAGTAAAAGATGCTTATCTGCATTATTTAGGTGAAGATATTCATAGCATTTATATTAGAGGTTCAATACCACGCGGATTGGGGTTAATGGGTGTATCCGATTTAGATACCATTGCTGTTACCAACAAGAAATCTAATGACTTAGATTTGCATTGGGTAGAGCAAACCGAGCAGGAGATTAATGATGAGTTTGATTGTGTCAATGGTGTTGAATTAAGTTTTTACTATATAAACGATATTCTGGATACATCATTCTTTTCCATTATTCCTTTTATGCTAAAAACACATAGTATCTGTGTCTTTGGTAAAGACGTAACAATAGATTTGCCTAATTTTAAAGCAGATAAGCGGTTAGCTAATGAACACCTTGTTAACCTAAGGAGTCAAATTCAACAGGCTCAAATTGATCTAACAGGTAATGAAGATCCAGAAGATATCAAGGATTGCTGCATTTGGATTATGAAAATAGTGATCCGAGCGGGTCTCGCACTCGTAATGATTAACAGGGTCTACACACGGGATCTTTACCCAGCTTATAAATTGTTTTCGGTCAACTTTCCAGAACAGGAGCCTCTAATGAGAAAAGCACTACATTATGCTATTGCTCCAACTACAAATGCTGATAGCTTGCTCGAATTCATCAATAATTTTGGAATTTGGCTAGTTAAAGAAGCTGGCTAATGATTTATAATCCAAACAAGGAAAAGAGATTAGGTCTTTAACGGACTTATTTAAATGCGGTTTAAGCAAGGTTAATAGAAATTGCTGTTTAAAAACAGGAGTGCCAAAGGAAATGCCGAAATAGATAAAAAACTGTATTTAGAGAGGTGTTAATTTTGCCTGAATCAGCAAAAATTTTCATAAGTTCTGCTGCTGAAGATCACTTAACTCAATTAAGGGAAGGGATACATACCGAACTAAAGACTATGGAACATAACCCACAAATGTATGAAAAAGATTTTGGACCATGGCCACCTCAAGAGTTAGTAGAAAATTGTTTAGAACATGTTTTGAGATGTGATATCTTTTTATTGTTTGTTTCGCAAAAGGCCGGGAACTACGACAGCAGGTATAATGCAACAATCACACATTGCGAATTTCAAAAGGCACATCAAAATAATAAATATATTATTGTTTTTGTAGAAGATTATATCTATAACCTGTTCTGGAATGATCTACGGTTTACCATTGCTGAAATGGTTGAAAGTTATAAAAAGGAACACAATATGGAGCCTGATACTTATCGGGATATTGCTGAAGCAGCGTGGAATAAACATCCAGAAACTTCTAAGAGCATTGATTCATATGTTTGGGGATTTTTATATGATATATACAAAAAAGGCTATTACTTAGAACAAATATCCTTAGGTGTTGATACAGTAAAAATAATTAAGAAATACTTTAGCGATTTATTTCGTCAGGGAAGTAAGTATCTTGCATTTCAAAAAGATATTGATGAACAAATCGCGGAAGGTCCCATTTACCGTAAACACGCTGAATTTACTTCAAAAATGATCAGTTATTTACAAGATGGCGAAATACAAAAACCAAAAATGTTTCTAGAATATTTACAACGTTTTTTGAAAAAAGGAACTGTTTATTATAAACCTGGCACTGTATTTGAAAAGATACTTGGTGAATATGAATCATGTTCAGGGAGCACACTTTATAAGAAAAATGGTACACAGCTTCAATTAGTTGCTGCTTCCGGAATGGCAAGTGAAGATAATGAATTTTATAGTATAGATGATTCGTCCTCATTTGTTGTAAAAGCTTTTAAAACTTCAAAGCCAGAATTATTTTACAGCGAAGAAAAAAGGCAATTTTATTTATCCCTAAAATCAGGGAATTATGTTATTTGTTTTCATTATCCGGTCGATTCTTTGTGGAATGAAGAGAATGTACAACGCTTTAAAGTAGATATAATGCGTGATATAATGGAAACAGAACCAGCACTTTATCGTGATTTTGCCATACAATTACTAGGAGGGATTAAGTAATGAGCACAAAGATACTTCGTTTTGGGAATGACAATATTATCCATGTTGCCTCCGGTTCTGTAAATGCTGATAAAAAGTACATTGAAGAAAAAGCAAAACGCTTCGATGAAACCAATCGTCGATTACAACAAGCTTTTGGCAAAAATAAAAAACGTAAAGGCTTTGGTTATTAAGATATTAAAACTTAAAGCTTATAATTAGATTTGATATGGAAAGTAATAACAAGTTTATATATAATGTGAATTTAGGAGTTACCACTTTATACATTTTTGATTTACCAATGTTTATTTTAAAAAGTTCTCCATTGTATGCTTTTGTTATAGAAGCAATTCTCGCTATTATAATTAAACAGCATCTTAGGTGCAAAGTACGGCTTTGGAAATCAATTAAGCAGGACTAACTGACAGCGATTCTTGAAGGGGGATCGCTTTTTTTATATAGTGAAACAAAGGGCATTAATTCTTAATATATAAGCAGTCTAAAAATCAAATTTTTGAATAAAATTGCAGTTTTCACACGCCCTGCCTATTGATTTCTTAGTTATAGGGTCCATATAGTATATTTCATAGTGACCGCAAACTTGACATTCAATAACTTCTAGTATTTCTCTAAAGATGCCTAATTTAAGATTGAGTAATTCTTGGAAGTTAGACATGTTAAAACACCTCATGGGATTTTATCTTAATTATAAAGGTTGAAAGGGTACACAGGAATAGTCCTATGGTTTTAGGTCTCTATGAGCTCTATTAAAATCTTATGGCATATAAAGTAAAAAACCCGCCGAAATGACGAGCTTTTAACGCTTAATTTTATTAAGTAATAAGTTCAAAATCTCTAATTCCAAATCTGATATAACAGCCAACTTCCGCGACATATACTCAATCTTTTTATTATCTATTTTATTTAAAACTTCTGCGCCGCTTTCAGTAATCGTTAGTTCTACGATACGGCGATCTTTAAAGGAACGATTTCTATTAATATATCCCTTTTTAATAAGTATATCTACTAACGAAGTAATATAGCTTGCAGACACTTTCATTTTTTTTGATAAGGCTGATCCCGTTTGCGGTTTTCCGTCACTTAATTGTTTTAAAAACAAAAATTCATGGATCGTCATTTCCTTTCCAAATATTTCGCCAATATCTTTCTTAAACTTTTTTATAAGTAAATGAAAATTTTCTTCAAACTGGTGGATAATTTCTTTTCTTTCCTCCAATTTCTTCAACCACCTTTAAACACAATCATGTAACTGTACCCTTGTCCTCTCCTTTCCTATAAAGACACGGTAAGTTTACTCTAATTTTATAAAAATACCTTATTAGGAAAGCGAAAACAATTTTTTACCAAAAAATGATAAATCGAGAGTAAAAGGAAGGGAAGAAGCTGTGAATTTCTTCTCCCCTATGATTCAGTAACTGGACGATGAACTTTTTCATCAGCTGCTTTTTGCTGCTCTTTCACATCCGGCGGTACCGCACGTTTAATAAAGAATGATAGAATCAATCCTAAAACGGCAAGACCAGTAGCAACCATAAAGGCATCATTAATACCTTGGATTGTGGCAAGTTTACTGACATTTCCTAACAGCAAGCTTTGAACCATGCCTTGTCCGGCTCCCGGAGCTGCACTCCCGCTAGCTTCAAAACCTTGACCTAACGCATTGACTTGATTGGCAAAGTTAATATTGCTTGACGTCATGTTATTTGCAAAGTTTGCAGTATGGAATGTTGTTCTTGTCGACATCACAGTAACTAATAGAGCCGTACCTACGGATCCTGCAACCTGTCTTAATGTATTAGACATTGCCGTTCCATGCGCATTTAACCTGCGAGGTAAAGCATTTAATCCTTCGGTCATAATTGGCATCATTAACATAGACATCCCAAACATACGCACCATGTATAATATTAAGATCCAATGATAGGTTGTCTGATCTGTTAATTGGGTAAATTCGTATGTTGTGATGACTGTAATGACAAGTCCAATGATTGCAAGAGGACGTGCGCCTAATTTATCGAACAATATGCCTGTTACCGGTGACATAATCCCCATAACTATGGCACCCGGAAGCATTAACAATCCGGATTCCAAAGGTGTAAAACCGCGAATGTTTTGCAGATAAACAGGCATGAGGATCATAGCCGCATACATGGCCATTGTTACAACAGCATTAATCACTTGCGTTAACGAAAATATCCCGTACTTAAATACTCTAAAGTCAAGCATTGGCGATTTCATTGCTAATTCGCGCCAAACAAAAGCAATTAAACCAATGATACCAACGATTAGAGTAACTACTACTTTTGCATCCGACCAACCGTCATTTCCTGCTTCACTGAAGGCATATAAAACGCCTGCAAAGCCAATCGTTGAAAAAATAACACCCCAAATATCAAGCTTAGGATTCTTTAACTTAAAGACATTTTTCAAGAAGACAAGCGCAAGGATAATATCCAGAACCGCAAACGGTAAAACGATCCAGTATAATAACCGCCATGTCCAATTTTCAACAATCCAACCTGATAATGTTGGCCCGACAGCCGGCGCAAAAATCATGGCAACACCCATCATTCCCATTGCTGCACCGCGTTTTTCAGGCGGGAAGATTGTTAAGAAGACATTTGTCATAAGCGGCATAATGATACCTGCACCTATCGCTTGAACGACCCTTCCGACCAGCATTATAGAAAAATTCGGGGTGATCGCACAAATAAATGTACCGACAGCAAAAAATAGCATTGCACCGACAAACAATACCCTTGTCGAAAATTTCTCCATAAGAAAAGCTGTAATTGGAATTAACACACCGTTAACGAGCATATAAATGGTCGTTAACCACTGTGCTGTACTGGTGGTTATGTTAAAGTCGTTCATGATCTTAGGTAAGGCGACATTCATTAACGTTTGATTAAGAATGGCAACAAATGCGCCCATGATCAGAACAAAAATAATCGGTGCCGGTTTAATATCCAAATGATGATCAGAATCTTTCTGTTCGGTAACCATTGGCAGATTGTTCGAGCTGCCTTTATGCAAGATATCGCTTGTTACTTCGCTGGAACTATTATTCGTTACAAATTCCGCAGCATTACGGGATACCGCGCGTTGGTGCTGCATTTGTCTTTCTGCCCTGGAATCGTCGGCATCATTCGCCGGCTGGGGTTGGTCTTTTCGTCTTCGTATCAGGAGGTTCAACCCAATGATAACTAAAATGACGAAGATCACATATCCCACAATAAACGCTGTCATCACTGATCCCTCCTTTCAGTTAAATTGGTATTAAATATGAACTTTCACTGTGACGTTCATGCCTGGTTTTAAAGAAACACCTTTATAGTTATCAATAGAAACTTTAACAGGTACAACTTGAGTGACTTTTTGATAATTGCCGTTAGCATTTGAGCTTGGCATCATAGAGAATGAGCTGGCAGTTGCTTTACCGATTTGCTGTACTCTGCCTGTGAATTTGGTATCGGGATAAGCGTCAACATAGATATCTACTTTTTGATCTTTTTTGATATCATCGATATCAGTTTCATCAAGGTTCGCGGTGACATAAAGGTCGCTTAAATCATAAGCGGTCGCAATAGGCGTACCGGCACCGACGAATGAATTTTTAACAACTTTATTTTGAACAACCGTTGCATGTTCCGGCATTGTGATAGGCATTTTTTGCGTTCCGCCGTTGCTGCCTTGCGCTTCTACCTCACCGACTTTTTGATTTGCATCAAACGTGTTGCCGACTTGACCGTCCCACTTGATGAGTTTACCGGCCGCTGGTGCTGCGATTGGGATAGACTGGCCATCGATCATGGCGTTATCAGTTTTGACATAGTTTGTTGATTGATCATAGTAATAGTAACCGATGGCTCCGCCGCCAATAAGTACAATAATAACGATGATATTAATTATCATCCCGCGTGCTAAACTGCTCATTTAAAGTTTTCCTCCTCTGAATTATAAAAAGATAAATAGTTTTTTATATAAAGTAAGGCTTGACTCCCGGGCTCTCACCTCCCAAATAGGTAAGTATTAAACTATCAAACTATTTTCTGTAGAAAAAGTTAACATTGTGAAGTAAAGGACAAAAATAAAACCCCCTTTTTATTCATAACATTTACTTCATCCTAAGATTTGCTATTTATCTATCTCTTTATAAAGGCCTTTCTTAAGCAAAGCAATTTCAAAAGTATAGTTTTCTACCGCCTCATCGCAGGAAAGGTCATTTGCGAATTTTTCTATGATATTTCGCCTCATCACACCTACCATAATCTTCATGACATGGTTCATTTCCCGTTCATTTGCAACATTCAATTTTTCTTTATTAATTAAGCTCACGATTTCTGAATATCGATTTAAATTATTTTCCTTAATCATATTTCGGGACATTGCATTTTCTACTTTATAATTCATATTCAAAAAAATATTTCTAAAAAATTTACGCTTTTCATGACTATAAGGGTCAGTGATCAAGTAGCGGAAAAATACAATAAACGAGTCAAACAAATCACCGTTATTTTCAGCTATGATTGACATAAATTTCTCGCTGCTCCTTTTAAATTCATCATCTAGTAAAAAGAAGAAAATATCTTCTTTATCCTCAAAGTATTGATAAAAACTTCCCCTGGGAATTCCCGCGTCATTAATAATATTAGAAATCGACGCTTCTGATAGCGGAACTCTTGAAAATTCCTTCATTGCAGCCTGAATTAATGATTCCTTTTTTTCCTTTGGTAAATTAAAAAAGGTTTTTTTAGGCATTTGTAACCCTCCAATCAATCGTATGACACAGTGTCATGATTGAGCACGAAATTAATGATACATGACAAAGTGTCATAAGTCAATAAAAATGTGACGGTGTGTCATACTTATGATTAAATATAGCTATACTTCTTTCTAAACTAGTGATTGCAAGGCTAAATAAAAGGGACTTCTTTTGAGTGTTAAGAAAAGGTTTCTATACAATGAAATAGATTTATAGTTGTTTCGTATAATTAATTAAAAGAAAAAGATGTTCTAAAGGCACCGGCTTTGGCTTTATAATAAGTCGATGATAATGTTGTGGAATTATATGAAAAGGGGGAGGAGATTAAAAGACAGAAAGGTTTTTAAAAGAGTTGTTATCAGGATGCCATTAAAAACGGAAGAAGGTTTTGTATGGTAAAAGCACTCAATCTTGCTTTACGTTTTTTTCTTGAACTATTCACTTTAATAGTGTTAGGGTATTGGGGTTTTAAAATAGGGGATGGTCCGCTTACAAAAGGTTTACTGATGATAGGAATGCCTGTCATTATTGCAGTCATTTGGGGGCTTTTTGGTTCCCCGAAGGCACCTGTGCAATTGCCTAAACGGCAGCATTTCCTTTTTGATATGATCATTCTCTTTTTGCTGCCTGCGTTTGCTCTTTATATTTCGGGGAATCCGGTTTTTGCCTGTATATATGGAATTATATCCATTATTAATACGATTTTTATTTATTTTTTAAAGTAAACGAAAAAAGGATGATTATCTTAAGCTGTCATGAAAAAACATGATAGCTTATTTTTTTTGTTTAATAATTCATTGCATAAAACAATTTCTTTAGAATCCTTGGGGTTTAGGAAATATGGACTATTTAGAAAATTTATAATTGACAAGATCATGAAAGCGATGATAATATGTTGTTATCAAATACAAAACATTGTTTTGTATATAAAACAAAATATATTTAGTTAACGTATTAAAGGGAGGAAAACTGCAATGGCTGAAAAGCTTACTCGTGAAGAATTTGAAAAGAAGTATGTTGCAAGATTAAAAGACAGAAAGATTGACTGGGACGTATTGTCATTCCAGGAAAAAGTTGATCCAAAATACCGCCGTGCACAAATTCGTTATGTCGGGGGAGGCGGAACCGGACAGCACAACGATCAAAATGTTATAAAAGCTGACCATTTTACATTAAGCACAATGCAATTGCCGGCCGGTTCAGAAGGGCCTTTGCACCTTCATCATGATGTGGAAGAAGTATTCTTTGTTATTAAAGGTAAAATAACAGCAATCGTTGAAAATGAAGGCGAAACATTTGAAATTCCATTAGAAACAAGAGATTGCATTTGGTCACCGCCAGGATATTACAGAGGTGTAAGAAATGACGGTGATGAGGACGCGCTCATGCTTGTTATGCTCGGCGCACAAAAACCTCAGCTTCCGACTTACCCTGAAGGAAGCGCTTTAGAAGAATTGCGCATCGAACGTGCAAAAGCAAAAGAAGCTGCTGCACAAAAATAAAACCGCTTACACCGAAGGTTAATAAGCCTTCGGTGTAACCAAATGATTCATCGTTCGTGCTGTCACAAGAAATTGTAAATAAGAGGTGGGAACAATGATAGGTATTACTCATTTAAGACATATAAGTTTAATCACCCCATCATTATCTGAACAATCCCAGTATTATGAAACAGTTTGGGGATTGGATAAGGTCTTTGAAAGCGACGATTCAGTTTACTTTCGCGGAGCCGGCCCTGAAAATCATATTTTAAGTTTACATTCGGGTGAGAAAAAGGGACTTCACCATATTGCATTCGGAATGGTAGATAAAAATGCAGTAGATGAGGCAGCTGAGAAACTGGCATCACAAAATGTTCCGATTGTTTCCCCGCCGGGTTATTTAGATGAAGCCGGAGGAGGATACGGGCTGAGATTTTTAGATCCGGACGGCCGTTGCATTGAAATTTCAGCATGGGTGGACATTCATACGACCGATTGGAAAAAGAAAAGCGTTGATCCGATGAAACTGAACCATGTCGTTTTAAATACTGTTGACATCGATAGAGCAGTAGACTTTTATACAAAAGTATTGGGATTTAAAGTCTCCGATTGGAGCGAGCACCAAATGGCCTTTATAAGGTGCAACAAAAATCACCATTCAATATCCTTTAACCAAGCGGAACATAACTCGGTTAATCACATTGCTTATGAAGTTGACGGTGTCGATGAGGTCATGCGCGGGATTCGAAATGTCAAAGAAGCCGGTTATGAAATTATGTGGGGTCCAGGCCGTCACGGTCCAGGAAATAATATTTTCTGCTATTTTACCGATCCTGCCGGTTTTGTTATTGAATACACATGTTATCTCATTACGATTGAAGAGGAATCTGAATGGGAAACTTTAGTTTGGAAAAGGGTGCCTCACTTAATGGACAGATGGGGCGTAGCCGGACCGCCGACCAAAGAGGCGCGTGCACATATGGCTGGTGAACCAGACGAAGGATGGGCGCTCAAACAATTACAATATCAAAATAAATAAACAATGACTATAAAAAGCAAGAATCCCGCCGAAAGCGAGGTTGTTTAAATGCATTTAGGATTAGAGGGAAAAGTCGCAGTTATCATGGGAGGCACTTCCGGAGTCGGTTTGAAAACAGCGGAAATGTTTTTAGAAGAAGGCGCTAAAGTAGCCGTTTGCGGGAGAAATCAAGAAAGAAAGGAAGCTGCCCATAACCATCTTCTCAATTATGGAACACCTAAAAAGATATTTGCAAATACTTGTGACGTCACGAATGAAAATCAAGTCAATCATTTTATTGAAAGCGTTGCCGAAAATTTCGGAGGCATAGACATTCTTGTTAATGCCGCCGGACATAGTACGATGGGTTACTTTTTTGATATTACAAATGAGCAGTGGGATGAACAAATCCGCTTAAAATACTTTTCAATTATTTACGCAGTAAGAGCGGCTCATCCTCATTTAGTTAAGAGCGGTTCAGGCAGAATTATAAACATCAATGCGACTTTGGCAAAAGAACCGGAGCGCCATATGATCGCCACCGCAGCAACAAGAGCGGGACTATTAAATTTAAGCAAAACATTGGCCCATGAACTCGCGCCGGATAATATTTTAGTTAATTCCGTAAGTTTGGGTTTAATCCGAACAGATCAATGGGAGCGGAGAAGAAAGAAAAATGCTCCGGAAGAAGATCCTGAAAGCTATTATCATGAATTGGCGAAAAAAAGGAATATTCCTCTTGGCAGAGTAGGGGAACCGGAAGAGGTTGCCAGCGTGATTGTATTTTTAGCTTCCGACAAATCAAGCTATGTATCAGGGTCTACTATTGAGACAGCCGGGGGATTAGGCAAGGCTTTATAAACTTTTTGTACTATCACAAAGTATATCTTGGCAACATAGATAGAGGTTCAGTGAAGCTGCCTAGATAAGGTAGATAGTATAAGTTCAACTAGGCAGTTGCCCGCGCCCTTAAGGCTCGGCACCAGCCAAGTTTTCTTTATCAGCGATTAACTTTTTAAATTAAAAGGTTGGATGTGAAATGAAAACACTCGTTCAAACTGAGTATACAACAGCGGATGCACTTGTTAACGAGCTGGTTCGCGCCGGTGTTGAACAGGTCTTTGGTATTGTAAGCATTCATAATATGCCAATTTATGATGCGATTTTGCGTGAAGGAAGTATTCATCTTGTCACCGCGCGCGGGGAAAGCGGAGCGGTAAATATGGCCGACGGTTATGCAAGAGCAACAGGAAAGCTGGGTGTCGTATTAACGAGTACAGGAACAGGTGCGGGAAATGCCGCAGGTTCATTAGTAGAATCATGGAGCGCCGGTGTCCCTGTATTGCATATTACGGGTGAAGTAGCTTCTCCTTACCTTGGCACAGGCAGAGGCTATATTCATGAATGTAAGGATCAGCTTTCCATGATGGAAGGGGTTTGTAAAAGAGCATACCAGCTTCGCAAACCTGAACAAATGGTTCCTGTGATTCGGAATGCTATACATGAAGCATTGAAAGCGCCTGCTGGGCCGGTTACCGTTCAAATTCCTATTGACTATCAATCTGCAATCATTCCAAAAAGCAATTTACAAGAAATAGAATCAAGCGTAAATACGGCTCCTTCAGAAACAAAGATTCATTTTAATAAAGAGGTTATTGATCGTATAACAGCTGCAAAACGTCCTGTCATTTGGACAGGTGGAGGCGTCATTTCGGCTGAAGCATCAAATGAATTGAAAACATTAGCTGAAACTATCGGTGCGGCAGTCATTACAAGCCAATCAGGAAAAGGCTCTATCCCTGAAGATCATCCGCTTTGTATCGGACACTTCGCCTCTTACAAGGAGGTTAAAGAACTGGTAAAAAGCTCGGATTTACTGATCAGCATCGGCGTTCGTTTTCGCAGCAATGAAACAACAAATTGGCAGGTTGAAGTTCCTAAAGAACATATTGCAATTGATGCGGACTTGGAAGCTGTTAACCGGAACTTTGACGTCACTTATGGTCTTGTCGGCGATGCAAAATATATATTAGGACAACTTTTGGAAGCCCTTTCAGAAGGAAATGTGTCACCTGATCCTCATTATATGGAAGAGGTAGAATCGGTCAGAAATCAAATTCGCACCCACCTGCGGGAAACACTCGGTCCTTATGAAGGATTCTTGGATGGTATGCGCCGTTTATTGCCTAAAGATGCGATTCTTGTTCGCGATGTGACGGTGCAGGCAAATGTATGGGGAAGCCGCCTTTTTGAAATTTATGAACCGCGTACCTCCATTCATGCATCTGGAGGGGGCATCGGTCAAGGGCTGCCGACAGCGATTGGCGCGCAGATCGGACAAAAAGATAAAGTCGTTGTCTTAATGGCCGGTGACGGCGGGTTCATGGTCAATGTCGGAGAAATGGCGACAGCATCGCAGGAAGAACTGCCTCTCATCATTATTTTATTTGATGATGCCGGGTACGGTGTTCTTAGAAATATTCAGGATGCGGCTTACGGCAGGCGAGTCGCTGTTGATTTATTAAGTCCTGACTTTGTAAAGCTGGCCGAGTCGATGGGCTTTACCGCTGAAAAGGCAGGATCATCTGAAGAATTTGTTTCAGAGTTAAAAGCTGCCGTTTCGAGACGAAAACCATCAATGATTGTTGTAGATATGGAGAAAGTGGGGCCAATGGCAAAGCCGTTTGGAGGACCTCCAGGGGCAGCTGAAGCTTTTCGGCCAAAGAAATTATAAAGGAGTGAGATGAAAATGATTGAAGTATTCCCTGAAATTTCGGGCCGTTTCTTAATAAATGGGGAATGGCACAAGGCAAAAGAAGTCAAACAAGTCATCAATCCGGCAAAACTTGATGAAGTTGTCGGTGAAGTGGCTGTATGTTCAGAAACAGACGTCACACAAGCGATCGATGCTGCTGCCAACGCTTTTAAAACATGGTCAAGAACCTCTGTCAGTGAGCGGGCAGAGCGAATGAAAAAAGCTTCAGAAAAATTAAAGCCGGTCGTTGAAGAAAATGTCTCTCTATTTGTTCGGGAAAACGGCAAAACACTCGTTGAAGCTAAAAAGGACTTGTTGCGCTGTGTAGAGGTTATGAGCAAGATGGCGGATACCTTAATTGAATGGTGGAAACCGGTGAATGTCGGAGAAGCATCGCAAACAGTTCAGGTCAGAAGGCGTCCGCGAGGTGTGACTGCAGTCATTTCACCATGGAATTCGCCGATGATCTTAACTTTTAAAAGAGCCATTCCAGCGATTTTAGCCGGAAATACAGTTGTCATCAAGCCGGCGACGAATTGTCCTTTAACCGTTTTAACTTGTTTGAAAATCGTCGCTGATTCACTTCCTGAAGGCGTCGTTAATATCGTCACCGGATCGGGATCTAAGATTGGCGAAGTGTTGTGTACTGATCCTCGCATCAGGGCGATTGCTTTTACAGGAAGCACGGAGACCGGGAAAACCATTATGAGTCAATCTGCCGGTACTGTGAAAAAGCTGTTTATGGAACTTGGCGGAAACGATCCGGCGCTCATTTTGCCTGATGCTGAGTTAGGGAAAACAGATATTCAGCGTATTCGAGCGGGCGTCTTAAGGGCATCAGGACAAGTATGTTCGGCTATTAAACGTATCTATGTCCACGAAACACGTTATAACGAGTTTGTCGAAAAGCTGACTCGCGAATTTGGACGCGTTGTCGTTGGTAACGGCATTCACCCGGACGCAACGATGGGGCCAATGAATAATAAGGCACAGTTTGATTTTGTCAAAGACCTCATTGAACGAACAAAAAAATCCGGCGCAAATGTAGCTGAGCTTGGACAAAAAATGGATCTGGATTCTTGGGATAAAGGCTATTTTATGCTTCCTTCTATTGCTTCGAACATTGATCATGACCATGAGTTGGTAAGCATTGAACAATTTGGGCCTGTTATTCCGGTTGTTGCATATTCCGATATAGAAGAAGCCATTGAAATGGCTAATGATACGCAATACGGCTTAAGAGCTTCCGTATGGACACAGGATAAAGCGAAGGCTGTTGAAATAGCTGACCGCCTGGAAGCGGGAGCAGTATTCCATAATAACCATACGATTTTCCAAGACCTGAGATTAGATTTTCCGGGTATTAAAGAAAGCGGCTTCAGCAGGGAGACACAATGGGGCAGCTTGGAATTATTCACTGATTCTTATGGTTTTGCTGATTAAATGGAGGAACATTTATGAAAATAGGGTTAATTGGATGCGGAAATATCGGACAATTTCTATTGAAATCTCTAAATGTTGACGGCTTCCTTGACGGATCACAGATAGATGCTGTTTTTGTCCGGAATAAAGAAGGATACGAGGATTTGTCCCATCGTTACAGCACCAGTTTTTACGATGACTTTCAGACGTTTCTTCAATCGGATGTTGATCTGGTGATTGAAGCAGCAACCGTTCAATCCGTTCAGCAGTATGCGCGGGAAATCATTAAACACGGGAAAGATTTATTAATTATCAGCGTAGGTGCATTGGCTGATAGCTCCTTTTTTGACGAATTAAAAGCGCTTTCTGAACTTAACGGAAAAAAGGTCTATTTACCATCAGGCGCTATCGGGGGATTAGATGTACTGAAGGCGACGCAATTGACCGGACAATTAGATTCAGTAACGTTAACGACCAGAAAACCTGCAGCCTCGCTCACTGATGAACCTGTAGAAAGTGAACTTGTGTTATTTGATGGTTCCGCCTTTGAAGCGATTCGCAAATTCCCTAAAAATATTAACGTGTCTATCATTCTATCTTTGGCAGGCATTGGTGTTGAAAGGACAAGGGTAAAAATAGTAGCCGATGCTAATGTTAATAAAAACATTCATTTTATTGAAGCGAAAGGGTCTTTTGGAAAACTGACATTGAATATTGAGAACAATCCTATGCCAAATAACCCAAAAACCAGCTATTTGGCAGCGCTAAGTGTTCTATCTTCATTAAAGGACAGTCATGAAATGTTAGAAATAGGATAAGGGGAAATTGTCTGCTGAAAAGTGAAAGAGTGAGCGGACGCCATTTTCGGATCTCTTTTAAAGGAGGATAACTATGAAGCGTTCACGGGCCAGGTGGCTTTATATTGCACCGCCTATCTTCTTCTTTTGGGTTTTTGGACAGATGGATAAATTAGGGATATCAGTGATTATCACCAACCATAAATTTTTGCAAGATTTAGGGCTTCTGGGTGAAACCGCAAAGATTGGCTTTCTAATGACAGGGTTTCTCGTCTTTTACGGATTTGCAAATATTGCATGGGGATTTATTGTAGATCGGATTGGTCCCAGGAAGACAGCCATTATTGGGACAATTATCTGGGGTTTTACGATGATACTTGGAGGCTTAAGTTCATCTTACGGACTATTTATGGTATCACGTATGATTCTGGGCATCGGAGAAGCCGTTCTGTTTCCGGTTTGTAATAAATTGATATCTAATTGGTTTCCGCCTAAAGAATTTGGAAGAGCGCAGTCGTCCTGGATTATTGGCGACTATTTAGGGCCGGCTATTGGCATTCCGATTATTATATTTGCTATCAGTTTGGGCGGTTGGGAAGCATCTTTCTATTTGCTGGCAGCGTTTTCACTCATTATTAATTTACCGCTGTTTTTATTTTTAACACGGGATGATCCAAAACAGCATTATGCAGTCAATGCTGCTGAACTTCAATATATTCAAGAGGGGCAAAAAACAAAGCAATCTAGCAATATCACTTTTGGGGAATTGCTAAGAAACTACAGGTACTGGATGATTTGGCTTGTCATGCTTGTTGACAGTGTATTGTTTTATGGCATCAGTTTCTGGCTCCCGACCTATTTAGAAAAAGCCCGGCATTTTTCTGCGGCTCTTATGAGTTCTTGGACGTCGAGCGCGTGGCTTTTGGCCTTAATTACCGTCTTATTAGTCGGTTATATTGCTGATAAAACAAGAAAACCATCTCTTATTGGGACAGTGATCTTTGTCATAGGTGCGATTGCCCTTATTATTGCCACATCAACGGGTAATTCATCTCTTGCCGCAGTCATGATGGATATAGGTTTAGCAGCAGTTGGCGGCGTGCTGGAAATATCACAATTGCTGCTTGTTGATTATTCATCAAAAGAAACCGCGGGTAAAGCTGCAGGCTTGATGGGATTTACCAATATTGTCGGCGGATTTACAACAGCATTTATGGGCTATTTAGTGGAAGTTTCCGGAGGCAATTTTACTACTGCGATTATCTTCCTGGTATTTAATGCGGTTATTGGCGCCATTGCTTTATTCACTTTGGTCCCTGGAGAAAGAAAAGATGCGTTAAACCAGTCGGAAAATTTCGAAGCTAATTCTGAAGCTTAAAGTCGTTTCAGCCTGATAAAACTATAAACTTTTTAGCAGCAAGGAGGATTATGATGATCAAAACTGATGTTTGTTTCGAAGAAATGACACAGCGGGAAATCATTCAATATATGGACGAAACTGTTAAACCGGAAGAGGGAGTTATCCCAGCCTATATTATGGGTGACCCTGCCATTTATGATTTAGAACACAAGAAAGTTTTCTTAAAAACATGGCTGTTTCTGGGCCATGAATCAGAAATTCAAAACAATGGCGATTTTATAACAAGAGATTTGGCAGGATATTCAGTGATTATTTCACGCGGTGAGGATGGCGTTATCAGGGGATTTTACAATATGTGTACACACCGCGGCATGAAATTATGCCGTGCCGATAAAGGCAATAAAGGCCGCTTTACTTGTCCATACCACGGTTTTACTTTTAAAAACAACGGCGATTTGATTGGTGTTCCAATGCAAAAAGACATTTACGGCGGAAATCTTGATTATAAATCGATGGGACTTCATAAAGTTACAATCGAAATTTATAAAGGTCTTATTTTCGGAACATGGAATGAAAATCCAGAGCCATTATCGGAGTTTTTGGGGGATTTTAAATGGTATATCGATCTGGCTGTCGGCAGAACTGAAATGGAAGTCATTGGGCCGCCGCAAAGATTTGTGATCAATTCCCAATGGAAAATAGGCGCCGATAATTTCGTCAGTGATTCCTATCATACGATGGTTACACATGGTTCGATTGCTAAGTTGGGTATGGTACCGAGTGCGCAATATTCAAAAAAGGGCTATCAAGTAAATACAGAAAATGGACATGGCTGCAATGTCGGCATGCCTAATCCGCTTTTTGCTTTTCCGGAAGAATTAATTCCTGAATATAAAGCAAACTTGTCAGCGGATCAATTTGAAGTATTGTCAAACTTGAAAAACCTTATTGGAACCATTTTTCCAAATTTATCGTTTTTAGTTTCCCATACTGAAGTAAAAGGTCAAGCTGTTTCTAATACAACTGTCCGTTTATGGCGTCCGATTGCGGTTGATAAGATGGAAGTGATTACATGGTTCCTTGTTGAGAAAAATGCTTCAGAAGATTGGAAACGCCGCTCACGTGAAGCTTTTATCCTTACATTCAGTCCTTCGGGTATTTTCGAACAAGATGACACTGAGGTATTCACTGATATTACCGCAGCAGCAACTGGTCAAGTACCATTATCTAAAAACTTTAATTACAACTATACGATGGGTCAGCACCGCGTGCCTGTTCAAGACTTTGCGGGTCCCGGTACAGTTTATGATGATAAATTTTCGGAAGCTAATTCAAGAAACTTCTATCGCTATTGGCTCGATTTAATGAAGGCATAGAGGAGGCAAGAATATGAATATGGAAAAAGTCTTGGCAAAATATACGTTTGAACAATGGTTATATCATGAAGCAAAGTTACTTGATGAAATCGAATTCGATGACTGGTTTAATCTGATGCATCAAGATCTGCAATATGAGATGCCGGTCCGCGTGAATAAAGAAGGCATGGAACGCCCTGATTATTCAACTGATATGTTTGCTTTTCAGGATGACATTAACACTTTAAAAATGCGGGTTGACCGCTTGAAAACTGAGTTTGCATGGGCGGAAATGCCGCCGTCAAGAACTCGCCGGTTTGTCAGTAATGTACGTGTTGCCGAATTTGAAGAAGATCAAAGGGCGGTTGTTGACAGCTATTTGCTCATTTATCGCAGCCGCTCGACAGATATTCATCACGATTTGATTTCCGGAGAGCGCCGCGATGAGTTTAAATATGTTAATGGCGAATGGAAGTTATCTAAGCGCTTTTTCCTAGTTGATCAGACAACCTTAAATACTAGAAACTTAGCGATTTTTGTTTAGTTTTATAGAGTTAAAAGGGGAGATTCTGCCTCTCTCCTATTTTAATAAGAGGTGTCAGTATGAAGTATGCAAAGAAGAAATTAAGTGTGTTGGTATTGTTTCTCCTATTAGTATTGATGATTTGTGCTTCATGTTCTGCCTCGGCGCAAACAAGCGCTAAAACAAAAAAACAAGATAAAAAACCGCCCGTAATAAAGGTTACCCTTCTTGGCACCGGTTCGCCGATTATTAATAAGAGGTCTGGACCGGCTGCGTTAGTACAGGCCGGCGGTGAAAAATTACTTTTTGATTCTGGACGGGGTGTTTCAGTCCAATTGCATAAAATGGGCATTCAGCCGGGTGAAATAGATAAGGTGTTTTTAACCCATCTGCATTCTGACCACCTTGTCGGTTTCCCGAATTTATGGCTGACAGGTTCGCTTCCAACCGGCGGATTTAGAAAAGACCCTATGCAAGTATGGGGACCCGTAGGAACAGCTCAAATGACGTCTTACTTGGAGAAGGCTTTTTCGGCTGATATTAAATCGCGCGGCGACTCAGGAAACGGAAATAATAAAGGCGTTGAAATTGACGCTCATGAGATTAAGCCAGGGGTTGTTTATGATCACAACGGCATAAAGGTTACGGCATTTTTAGTTGACCATGTGTCTATCAAACCGGCATATGGATACCGGATTGATTACAAAGGCCATTCGGTGACTATTTCAGGTGACACCACTTACAATAAAAACTTCATAAAACATGCCAAAGGATCTGATGTTGTTATTAGCGAAGTAGCCGCAGCAAGACCGGAAGACTTGAAGAAAAATAAGGCGCTTGAAAACATTCTTAGAATTCATACGACACCTGGACAAGCTGGAAAAGAATTCAGCCAAATAAAACCGAAGCTTGCGGTCTTTACACACATTGTCTTACTTGGCGGGCTGACTGATAAAGATGCACATTTAGTTAGTCGGACAAAGAAAAATTATAACGGAAAAGTGGTTGTCGGCAAAGACCTTATGACAATTGAAATAGGGGATAAGGTAAGCGTCGTTCAACCAAAAGTTCACGAATAAGTTAACTTCTAGGAAGTAATGATTTTGCTTCGGGTAAAAATGGGGGAATTTTTATGACTAGATCAAAATCTATGATCGTCAATTGGATCGCTGTATTTTCCCTTCTTATTATATTAACGATCGCCTATATTGATAGAGTCAATGTTTCAGTTCTTATTACAAATCATGACTTTCTGAACTTTTTCAACATCGCGCACGACCGCGTGGCACAAGGTTGGTTAATGACTGCCTTTCTTGTTGCTTACGGGATTGCGGCGTTTATATTAACACCTTTATATGAAAGGTTTCTAGGTGTCAAAATCGGTTTATTGATTAGTGTTGTCATTTGGGGTGTCATGACGATCATTGCGCCGATAACCAGCGTTTTCCTTTTATTGCTTATCATTCGCGTCATACTCGGATTAAGCGAAGGCCCGTTGTTTTCTTTGAATACGATGTTTGTCAGTCAAGTGTTTCCGGACAGTCATCGGGGAAAGGCCAATGCCGTATGGGCGCTCGGTGTATCTGTCGGTTTAGCGGTCGGCTTTCCATTTATTTCTTACCTTGTCTACCATTTTAGCTGGCAGTCATCATATGTCGCTTTAGGCATTCTTAATCTTTTGATTGGCATGCCATTAATTTTAATTTTCATTAACCCTAATAAACATTGTCTCACTAAAGAAAATCATCCAGATCCTAAAACTCAAAAAAAGTTAGGCGACATCGTCAAGCTTGCTTTAAAAACGCCTGGATTGTTATGGCTTATTATATGGGAAATTGTCAATACAAGCTATTTATGGGGAACAAGTTCTTGGCTGCCTTCTTATCTCTTAGATGCCAGAGGCTTTTCAATCGAAAAAATGGGGATATTGGCTTCATTGCCATTTGTCGTCAGCCTGTTCTCGAAACTATTTAGCGGTTATCTTATTGACCATATAAAAAGAAAGTCTGTCATGTGGATCATTGGCGGCTTAGGCTGCTTAATCTCAATTCTTATCGCTATTACGACAAAAAGTCCAATCGTCTCCGCTGTATCAATTATTGTTGCCAATGGTTTCTGGGGCATCCAAGGGCCGGTACTCCCGACAACAGTCCAATTATTATCAAGAAAAGAAAGCGTCGGAAGCACCTACGGGATTATTAACGGCACTGGAAATCTAGTTTCTGCTTTTGTACCTATTATCATGGGGGCGCTTATTTCGATTAGTTTTAGTTGGGGATTTGCTCTTCTGATTGGCGCGCAATTTATTGCTGTTATTTGCGGTATACGGATGATTTTTCTTATTAAAAGGTTAAATCGAGTTAAAGTTCAGGAAAGTGATGCAAAGCCGGTTCAACTTTAATGAACTCGGGATCAATTAGTCGGGCGGAGGTGACTTCGCTTTATTCAAAGATTACTCAATAAGCTGGACATGCAAAAATTTCATTATCTATAACTATATTGAAAACATTTTAGAAATGGTGATACCTATGGGTTGGTTACAAGATAAGGCAGTTCTTATAACCGGAGGGGCCTCCGGAATAGGGCGCGCTGTCGTTAAACGGTTTATCCAAGAAGGGGCAAAGGTTTGTGTTCTCGATATTTCCGAGTCAAAACTCCAATCATTAAATGATGAATTCGGCAGTGATGTCATTTCCGTTTGCGGTGACGTCAGATATTTTGAAGATAATCAAAAAGCCGTTTCCCTTGCTGCCCGAACATTTGGAAAATTAGATACCTTAGTCCTGAATGCTGGTATTTTTGACGGTTTTAAAAAATTTACGGATATATCTCCTCAAGTTTTAGAGGGAGCCTATGATGAAATCCTTGATATTAATGTTAAGGGATATTTACTTGGGGTAAAAGCGGCAATACCTGAGCTTTTGAAGAGTAAAGGAACGGTTATTTTTTCAGTTTCCGGCGCAAGTTTTTACCCTGACGGAGGAGGTGTGCTTTATACGGCCAGTAAGCATGCCGAACTCGGACTTATGAGACAAATGGCTTTTGAATTGGCGCCGGATATAAGAGTTAACGGTGTGGCGCTTGGCGGAACGATTACAGAACTAAGCGTTGCCCCAAGTCTAAGGCCTTATTATTCTGCACCATCAGTTGATGATAAAAAAGAAAGTATAAGAAATAGGAACCCGCTGAAAATGTTTATGGAACCTGAACATCACGTTGCATCTTATGTATTGCTTGCTTCTGATCAATCTCTGGCGATGACAGGTGAGGTCATTTCGAGCGATGGAGGTCTAAGTGTAAGGGGTTTATCATAATGATGCCGCCTAATTAAGTGAAACTTTCATCAGAGGTGTTTTATACATCCCCTGCTGATGGTTAGTTGAACCGGGACAAACTATAAACGAGGAGTGGGAATTATGCCTTACCAAAATGTAAATGATCTTGTTATTCATTATGAAATAGAAGGGGATGGGCCGACGCTTGTTTTACTCCATGGCATGGGGAATAATTCCCGTTCTTGGGCGAAACAAATAAATGTATTAAAAAATTACTTTAAAGTTATCGCATGGGATGCCCCCGGTTATGGCAAAAGCTCAGATCCTGAAGAACCAATTACCGAGTTTAGACAATTTGCTAAAGTCCTTAAAACATTCCTGGATAAAATAAATGTGCAAGAAATTTACCTTTTAGGGCATTCAATGGGAGCAGCAACAGCAATATCATTATATAATCTTTATCCGAACTTTATCAGAGCTATGATTCTTGCGGATGCGACAAGGGGCTCAGCAGCTTTGGATCCTGAAGAAAATGAGCAGAAGCTGAAAAATCGCTTGTATTCTATTAATCATCTGGATCCGCGCAAGTTAGCGGAGGAACGAACTGAAAAGTTACTATCTTCTTACGCCGGCGATGAAGTGAGAGAGCTTGCAAAAAGTATCATGTCAGAAGCGCGGCCGGCAGGATATAGTTCTGCAGCCTATTCTTTATATCATGTGAATCAAATGAAAATATATCCATTAGTCAATGTTCCCACTTTAATTTTGTGCGGCGAGTTGGACGAAGTAACGCCTGTCAGTGAATCAGAAATGATTCATTCATTAATTCCTAAATCAGAATTTGTGACGATTCCTCATACCGGACATCTTTGTTACTTGGAAGATCCAGACCAATTTAATTACCATATTATCAATTTTTTGTGTAAAATTGAACAAACGAAGCGAATTCTAGAAAGGAATTGATGATATGGAAAACGATCAAAAAGATCGGTATCTTTCTAATTCATTAGTACGGGGACTGGAAATTCTTAAATTATTTAACACCAGGTGCCAAACTCTGTCTTTAGCGGAAATTTCAAATCACTTAGGCGTCGGCCGAACAACGCCGTACAGGATTTTATATACATTACAATCTATGGGGTACCTTCGCCAGAATGAACAGACAAAAAGGTATGAATTGACGCCAAAAGTGATGGAATTAGGATTTGCCTATTTGAATTCATTACAGCTTCCGGAAATTGCTCAACCTTATTTGGAAAAACTCCGGGATGAAACGGGTGCATCAGTACACCTTGGCGTGATGGACGGTTGTGAAGTTGTTTACATTGAAAGATTGCCAGGGAAAATGACAACAACTGTTAATATTTCGGTAGGGACCAGGCTGCCGGCGTTTGCTACGACATTAGGTAAAGTTATTTTGGCCTATCAATCAGAAGAAGAAAAAAATAAAGTCTTATCTCCGGAATATATGGAAAAAGTGAATGAAGACCCAGCGACGATTTTTAAACTAAAAGAAGAGTTAAAAACGATACGGGAAAATGGTTATTCATTAAGTACTGGAGGCTACGAAGCTGGAATAAACTCGGTCGCTGCGCCAATTTTTAACAGTAAGGAAACGCCTATTGCATCTGTTAATATAGCAGCCCCGGATTCAGCTTTAAAAGATGAATTTTTAAATCAAGTATGCATACCAAAAGTACGCGAGATTGCAAATGAAATTTCGGCCATTGCCAATAACCGTCTTTCTGTCTAAAAATAACTTCTAGGAATCTTTTAAGGAGTGGGGAATCATGATTAATCAGCTTTCATGGAAAGTCGGCGGCCAACAGGGGGAAGGTATCGAAAGCACCGGTGAAATTTTCGCCAAAGCTTTATACCGCTTAGGTTACCATCTGTATGGGTACCGCCACTTTTCTTCTCGTATTAAAGGCGGGCATACCAATAATAAAATAAGAGTCAGCACTGAAAAAGTGCGTTCTGTATCAGATGACTTGGATATTTTAGTTGCGTTTGACCAAGAAACCATCGATGTTAACTTTGCAGAATTGCGTCAAGGAGGCATCATTATCGCTGATGAAAAATTCAAGCCGGTTAATCCGGATGAAAGCAAAGCGAGATTATTTGCAGTGCCGTTTACAAAGATTGCGACAGAACTTGGAACATCGCTCATGAAGAACATGGCAGCGGTCGGGGCTTCCGGTGCTGCTTTGGGCATTCCGCTTGAAAACTATCATTCTATTGTTAAGGAAATTTTCGGCCGTAAAGGCGACAAAATAGTTGAAAGTAATATTCAAGCGATTGAAAAGGGTGCAGAGTACTTTAATCGTGAAGCCGGCGGACCTATTGATGAACTGACCCTGGCACCTGGGGACGGCAAACAAAGAATGTATATGATTGGCAACGATGCGATAGCTATGGGTGCCATTGCAGCCGGTGTCCGCTTAATGAGTGCTTATCCGATTACACCGGCAAGTGAAATTATGGAATATTTAATTGATAAACTGCCGAAGTTCGGCGGAACGGTCATTCAAACGGAAGATGAGATAGCTGCTGCAACAATGGCGATCGGTGCCAATTACAGCGGTGTCCGGGCGTTTACAGCTTCTGCGGGACCCGGTCTGTCATTGATGACTGAATCAATCGGGTTATCTGGTATGACAGAAACACCGCTCGTTGTCGTTGATACGCAGCGCGGCGGCCCAAGTACAGGGCTTCCGACTAAGCAGGAACAATCTGACATTATGGCGATGGTCTACGGGACCCATGGGGAAATCCCGAAAGTTGTTATGGCGCCAAGCACTGTTGAGGAAGCTTTTTACGATATGGTTGAAGCGTTTAACATTGCTGAAGAGTACCAATGTCCGGTGATTTTCTTGTCTGACTTGCAGCTTTCTTTAGGCAAGCAGAGTGTTGACCCATTTGATTACGATAAAATTGAGATTCGCCGCGGTAAACTTATGAACGGTCAACCGCTGCCTGAAATTGATAAAAACGAAGGATTTAAGCGCTATGAAAATACACTTGACGGCATATCGCCGCGGACGATTCCAGGTATGAAAAACGGTCTTCACCATGTGACAGGCGTCGAGCATGCCGAAACAGGCAAACCGTCTGAGACGGCAGAAAACCGGAAAATCCAAATGGATAAACGGCTTCGAAAGCTTAACAGCCTTAAATTTAAAACACCGGTTTATATCGATGCCAAACATGAAAATCCTGACCTTTTATTAATAGGCATGGGATCGACGCGCGGGGCGATTGAAGAAACAAAGGCAAGACTTGAAAATGAGGGTGTCAGTGTCAACCATGCGCATATCCGTCTTATTCATCCATTCCCGGTTGATGAGATAAAACCGCTCATCGAAAAAGCCCGGCATGTTGTTGTTGTCGAACAAAACGCAACAGGGCAACTCGCTGGTCTTGTCAAACTTAACGTTGGCGCCAGAGATAAAATAACAAACGTTCTTAAATACGACGGCAACCCATTTAAACCAGTGGAAGTGTATAACGAATGTAAAGGAGTTGTTAGTCATGCCAGTCACGTTTAAAGAGTTTCGCAACAATATTCGTCCTAACTGGTGTCCGGGATGCGGCGACTTCTCTGTCCAAGCGTCCATCCAACGGGCCGCAGCGAACTTAGGATTAACCCCTGATTCGCTCGCTGTCATCAGCGGCATCGGTTGTTCCGGAAGAATATCCGGTTATATCAACTCCTATGGCTTTCACGGCATTCACGGCCGGGCGCTGCCGATTGCTCAAGGAGTTAAAATGGGCAACCGCGATTTAACAGTCATTGCCGCCGGCGGTGACGGCGATGGTTTTGCGATTGGCATGGGCCATACGATTCACGCGATTCGCAGAAATATTGATATTACTTATATTGTCATGGATAACCAAATTTACGGGTTAACGAAAGGACAAACCTCACCGAGGAGTGAAGTGGGCTTTAAGACGAAGAGTACGCCGGCAGGATCCATTGAATCGGCGCTTTCGATTATGGAAATGGCTTTAACAGCCGGTGCAACCTTCGTCGCTCAAGGCTTCTCAAGTGATTTAAAAGACTTAACTTCCCTTATTGAACAAGGGATTCAGCATAAAGGCTTTTCACTGATTAATGTATTCAGTCCTTGTGTTACCTATAACAAAGTGAATACTTACGACTGGTTCAAAGAGAATTTAATCAATCTTAATGATATAGAAGACTATGATCCTGCTGATAGAGTAACAGCCATGCAAACGTTGATGGCGCATAACGGTCTTGTTAAAGGGCTTATCTATCAGAACAAAGAGAAAAAATCTTATCAAGACATTGCAAAAGGCTACAGTCAAGAATCACTTGCTGGCAGTGATATTCAGTTAAAAGAAGATCAATTCAAAGATTTAGTTGGAGAATTTATGTAATAAGAATCACTTTAAATAAAGGCAAATATTTAAAAGGGAGAGATAACTATGCCATTTGTCATTGCATCACCTTGTATTGGCGAAAAAGCCGCTGAATGTGTAGAAACTTGTCCTGTAGACTGTATTCAGGAAGGCGATGATATGTATTATATTGATCCTGATTCATGTATAGATTGCGGTGCATGTGAAGCTGTCTGCCCGGTTGAGGCGATTTATTCAGACGAAGATGTGCCAGAAGAAGAAAAAGAATTTATTCAAAAAAATGCCGTGTTTTTTAAGTAAACGCATCTAAAAAATAGGCCGCCTGTTTATAGGCGGTCTATTTTTGGCCGTTAAATTTTATCCTTGCAAGTGATCTTAACCATAAGTTGTGGCACACTTACTATGGTCTTTTTTATTATGTGTTTTGAGTTTTAAGATATGCAAAAAATCAATTTTTCAATGAAACTTTTTGTCCTAATCCGGCTTCTTTAGCCCTTTCATATACAAGCTTAGCTGCGGCAATATCGGCAACTGCCAGACCAACGGATTTAAAAAAGGTAAGCTCATGATTATTTTCTGATTTTATCCCATTAACAATTTCACCTAATTCCCCGTAAATATCATCTTCTTTAAATATGCCTTCATTAATAGGGGTTAATAAATCGCCTGATTCCTCTATAGCAGCTTCCCTGGATTCAACAACAACTTTTTCAGCCATTTCCAAGATAAAACTTGGAATCTCTTGAATTTCGGGACGGAATGAACCGACTGCATTAATATGCATTCCAGGTTTTAACTTTTATCGTCTAGTAAAAATATGACACCTTGTATCGTATCTTTTCCGACTTTTTTGTTTTCCGGAAAGACAGTGACGACTTTTATACCTAAGCCTCCAATAGATTCTGCCAAGGAGGGCATGAACAAAACACTGCCGTTAGTTTCTGATATCGGCAGTGTTGTTCGTACGGGTGTCACAGTTCTTGAATTGGAGTACTCACTCAAAGCTGTTGCCATCGTGTCGATAATCTCATTTATTTTTACAGATTTTTTTTATGTCGTTTTCACTACCAGCATGACATTCCCCTATAAGCTTATTAAATAATACTTAACGATAAGGGGGTGAAAATCCTTCTTAAAGGCAACGTTTTATATTAATTTACGTAAAAGTGTCTTATATTAATTCTGAAAATAATATCCACACTATTCACATTATCCACAGTTCACAGGGTCAGACCCCCGAAAAGAATTTCCATATTAATGATGATGCATTAGGCCCGAGCGGATCTGTGTAGGAACCATCAGGGCTCCCTCCAGACCAACTATGTCCCATTAAATCAATCATCCAAAGCTCCATTAGCGGCTTTCCATCTTTGTCATTGTAGACATGTTGGGTATAACTTCTTTCGTTTATAATACCGGATTTTTGTGATGCTGGTAAGACATCTGCTTTGCCTTGACCGCCTTCAATAAGAAAATTAGTTTGTGCCCATTGTATAATCACTTGCTGACCGTTAATTGGATGAACGGTTGTATCACAAATACCGTGAAAAACAATGACAGGCATTTTTCTTTTGTAAGTGCCCATTTCATCAAAAGCGACATTCCCGCATTTGTAAGGATCTGCTGTCCCTTGGATCATTACATTTAAGGCGGTCTGAGCTGTCGGATCTACCGGTATAAAGACATCAACAGCATCGTAAGGCAATCCGGAACAAACCCCAATACCGCTGAATACATCCGGGTAGGTCACTCCTAAAATAGTTGCCATGGCTGCGCCTGCAGATAAACCTGCAGCGTACACTTTATTTGAATTTATGCTGTAATTTTCTATGACATTATCGATCATTTCCTTGATAATCTCAGGCATTCCTTCTTGGCGATGCTGATTAAAATCTAAAAACCAATTCCAACATCTATCAACATTAAAGTCAGTTGGATTAAAAGGGTTAAACAGTGAATTCATTTCCGGGTAAATGACAAGAAAGTTTTCTTGCTCAGCCAGATCATTCATTTTTGTGCCCCTGGCAAAGTCATCTGGATCTTGTTTGCAGCCATGCAGCATGACCATCAGTGGTACAGGTTTTCCTTTTTTATAATGGGTCGGTACATAAAGCTTATAATTGTATCCATCAAGAGTGTGCTCTGTGAAGCTGCCCATCTTGATTCCCCCTTTAAAACGTTTAAATATACTTTTGAAAAAAATAACTTAAGGCTGACCGGCAGGCCTGACAATAACTTCATCCACAGCGACATATTCCGGCTGTTCAAGAGCGTAACAAATAGCATTGGCAATATCTTTACCTTCCAGGAATGTAAATGGTTCGCCGCTATTGAACATGTCGATAATATCCGGATCAGTGATTGTGTTGCTTAATTCTGTAGAAACGGCCCCCGGAGAAATAATTGTCGTCCGGATGTTTTTATCATAAGTTTCTTTACGAAGTCCTTCGCTGATCGCTCTAACGGCAAACTTAGTTCCTGAGTAGACAGCATGGCCGATACCAACCTCATGCCCGGCTAATGATGAGATATTGATAATATGTCCTTGCCTGCGCTCTTCCATATGGGGAAGCACTGCCGCGATACCGTAAAGCACGCCTTTAATATTGACATCAATCATTTGGTCCCACTCATCAATTTTTAACTTGTTCATGTAAGATAACGGCATAAGTCCAGCGTTGTTGACAAGCCCGTCAATTTGGCCAAATTGTGAGACAGCCTCTTCGGCGAGCGCTTTCATTTGTTCACGGGATGTAACATCAGTTGCTTTGAAAACAGCGGTTCCGCCTGCCTTTTCGATTTCAAGCTGTAATTCTTTTAACCGATCTTCTCTGCGGGCGGCGAGGACCAGTTTAGCCCCTTTATCCGCTAAAAGTTTTGCTGCAGCTTGCCCGATGCCGCTGCTTGCCCCTGTAATGATGATTACTTTTCCGTTTATGTTAGTCAATTGTGTCACGTCCTTTACCATATGTACTTTTTACTCCTATCAATATATACTTTTAATTTCGTCTGTTCAATATTTAGAGATAGCCTGCCTTCAGAAGAAATTGCATTATTTTTAGCAAAAACTTATCAATCAGCTCTTTTTTTCACATAATATTTGTGGAGCAAGAAATTATAGCCAAAGCTGGGTTCATAAATTGAAAGGCGGGAATACATATTATGCAATTATTTACAGACAGCGACCTTGATGGGATAAGCTGCGGAATTGTAGCAAAAATTGCTTTTGGTGATGAGGCAAATGTCTTTTATTGTACGTATCGTAATCTCAATCAGCGTGTTGCGGGATTTTTAGATGATCCAAAGAATGAGGATACGCCTATATATATTACTGATCTTGCTGTTAATGAAATAGTTGAAAAAGAATTGGCTAAGCGGTTCGATGAAGGCAAGTTTGTTCAAGTGATTGATCATCATGTCACAGCCATGCATTTCAACGATTATAAATGGGGATGGGTAAAACCTGAAGACGCATCTGGAACCAAGACTTGTGCGGCGTCACTTTTATATCACTATTTAATAAAAAAGAACCTTATTCATCCAACAGAAGCTTTGGATACTTTTATTGAGCTTGTCAGGCAATATGATACATGGGATTGGGAGGCGAATGATAATACAGAAGCAAAGCGTTTGAATGATTTGTTTGGCATAATCGGCAGGGATCAATTTGAATCGGAGATGTTGCAGCGGTTGATGTCAGATCCCGATCATTTTTCATTATCTGATACTGAACAAACGCTGTTGGATATAGAAGAGAAAAAAATTGAACGCTATATTAATTCAAAACGCTGGCAAATCATTCAAGCGTTTATTGATGATTATTGTGTCGGAATTGTTCATGCTGAGCAGTATCATTCCGAGCTCGGCAATACATTGAATAAAATATATCCGCACCTGGATATGATTGCGATAGTTAACGTTGGCACGAAAAAAATGAGTCTGCGAACAATATATGATCATGTTGATGTTTCCGAATTCGCCAAGCACTATAACGGCGGCGGGCATCCGAAAGCCTCCGGATGCGAATTGAATGAAGAGGCGTTCAAAAAATTCGTTATTGACGCTTATTCGCTGCCGTCGATCAAGCCTGATCCGGAACAGAATGAATTTAATGTTAAGGGTTCGTCGTATAGTACATGCTTTATTAATCGTAAAGGGGATATTTCTTTCATAAGACCCCTTTATGAAAATGAGTGGGAAATTATTCACGCAGGCTTGCGAATCGATCGGGTCTTTCCATCATTTGATGAAGCGGAACGTTATCTTAAGCGGCAGTATGCCTCATGGTTAAGGTATGATGATGATATCATTCACCAATTAACAAGAGCCTTGCCGTATACAGAGGAAGAGGTCAGAACAAGTTTTGACGGCATCATGCAAGGAATTTGGACCGATAAAAATCAGCTGTTGGGTGACTAACCAACAGCTGATTTTTCAGTTTTACGATAAGAATAAATTAACAGGCAGCGGTGTTAGCGACAGTTTTAATTTTAAAGACAGAGAGCGAGACTGCCTGTATCTTAAACTTTATTATTTTAATGACGAGGTTATTCACAATATCCACACTATCCACAGTTCACAGGGTCAGACCCCAAGAAAAATGGAGAAGAACTTCTAATTTTGTCAAACTATCTGAATTGTCCAAAATTTAGTAGCTATTCGAATGGCTTTTAGTTAAAATTAATAGATGATACATGGGTCGTATCTATGACTATGTATCAATTCTATTAAATAAAGAAAGGGGGGTTGGTAATGTGACAAAGCCTGTACTGGATGTACAAGGATTAAAAACTTACTTTTTTACAGATGAAGGCAAGATTCCGGCAGTAGATGGTGTCGATTTTTACGTCAAGGAAGGGGAAATATTAGGGATTGTAGGGGAGTCAGGATGCGGTAAGAGCGTCACCTCGCTTTCGGTCATGGGGCTGTTGCCGTCTCCGCCGGGGAAGATCATCGGCGGCCATATTTACTATAAAGATGATGATATTACATATGCATCCGAAGCAAAGATGAGACGCATTCGCGGCAACGAAATTGCAATGATATTCCAAGAACCTATGACTTCTTTAAATCCTGTATTTACTATAGGCAGTCAATTAATCGAAGCGATTCGCATTCACAAAAAATGTTCGAAAAAAGCAGCATCGAAAAGGGCTGTCGAACTGCTCCAGCTTGTCGGACTTCCCCGGGCGAAGGAATTGTTAGAGGATTATCCGCATCAATTATCCGGCGGTATGCGGCAGCGTGTCATGATTGCGATGGCTATGTCGTGTGATCCGAAAGTTTTAATTGCGGATGAACCGACGACAGCGCTCGATGTAACGATCCAAGCGCAGATTCTTGAATTGATGTTAAAACTTAATAGAGAAACTGAGACTGCCATTATTATGATCACCCACGATCTAGGGGTTGTCGCTCAAATGTGCCATAGAATTGTTGTAATGTATGCTGGAAAGATTGTCGAAGAAGGATTGGTTCGGGACATTTTTAACCATCCCAAACATCCATATACGCAAGGACTCCTTCGTTCAGTCCCGGATATGGGAAATAGGAAAGAACGTCTTTATTCTATTAATGGCAGCGTACCCAAACCAGGCACAATAAAATCCGGATGCTTATTTGCCCCTCGTTGTGAATATGTAACAGAGAGATGCATTAAAGAAGAGCCTCACTTGATCAAAGATCAAGATAACAATAATCATGGCGTGCGTTGCTGGTTGTATCAAGAAGGGTAGGAGGAAGGAGCATATGGGAGAGCCTCTGTTAACAGTAGAAAATTTAAAAAAACATTTTCCAATTGAAGGCGGCATTTTAAGAAGGGCGATGGGACATGTCAAGGCGGTTGATGGTGTCAGTTTTACTATTTACGAAGGGGAAACGCTTGGACTTGTTGGCGAAAGCGGTTGCGGGAAATCAACGACTGGCCGAATGCTTTTAAGATTAATAGAACCGACTGACGGCCGCATTGTTTTCACTGGAAAAGAAGTGACAAAGCTTGCGAAAAGGGAGCTAAGGGCTATTAGAAAAGACATTCAAATGATTTTTCAAGATCCCTTTGCATCATTAAATCCCCGCCATACCGTTGAAAGAATCATTGAAGAGCCAATGATTGTTCATAAGCTTGGTGATAAGAAAGAAAGAAAACGGCGGGTCAAAGAACTCTTGGAAGTTGTCGGATTAAGCAGTTACCATGCCAAACGCTATCCGCATCAATTCAGCGGCGGGCAAAGACAAAGAATTGGTATTGCCCGGGCGCTTGCGGTTAAGCCGAAGCTGATCGTTGCTGATGAACCTGTGTCAGCGCTCGATGTATCCGTGCAATCACAGGTGTTGAACCTTCTTTCCGATTTACAGGAGCAATTTTCATTAACTTTTTTATTTATTGCACATGATCTCAGTGTTGTCCATCATTTCAGCGACCGTGTGGGTGTGATGTACTTAGGGCAAATTGTGGAATTGGGGACGAGTGACCAACTTTATGATGACCCTAAGCATCCATATACGCAAGCTTTGTTATCGGCGGTACCTGTCCCGGACCCGGATGCCAAGAAAGAAAAAATCATTTTATCCGGGGATGTACCAAGCCCGGCCGATCCGCCTAAAGGCTGTGTCTTTCATAATCGCTGTCCAATGGTTATGGATAAATGCAAAACTGAAAAACCAGAGTTATCAGCACTTAGTGACGGGCGGTTAGCAGCTTGTCATTTATATGTATAAAACGAAGGGGGATTTTTATGAAGAAGTTATTGGCAATGGCTGTTGCAATTGTTTTTATTTTATCAATAGCTTTATCGGGGTGTTCATCAGGCTCAAGCGAAAAAACGTCAAGCAGTAAAAAGCAAGATACACTGGTCTACGGGCGCGGCGCTGATACAACATCGCTTGATCCGGCGGTTGTCACAGATGGTGAATCTTTTAAAGTCACGAAAAATATTTATGATACCCTTGTCAATTATAAAGGGCAAACGACAAAGGTTGGTCCGGGACTCGCTGAAAGCTGGGACGTGTCGCCTGATGGATTAACTTATACGTTCCATTTAAGAAAAGGCGTTAAATTCCAGGACGGCACTGATTTTAATGCCGATGCTGTTGTTTATAACTTTAATCGTTGGATGAATAGCCATGATGCCGGGAAGTTCGCCTATTATGCTTCAATGTTCGGCGGCTTTAAAGGGGATAAAGGCCATGTTATTAACAGTGTAACAGCTAAGGATAAGAATACTGTTGTCTTTAAATTAAATCACCCTTCCGCACCATTCTTGAAAAACTTGGCGATGACGCCATTTGCGATGGCAAGTCCAGCCGCACTTAAGAAATACGGCGATGACTATGGTAAGAAAGCGGCTGTCGGTACCGGCCCATTTAAATTTAAAAGCTGGCAAGCCAAAGATTCTATTACATTAGTAAAAAATAATAATTATTGGAAAAAAGGTGAACCAAAGCTTAACCGTCTTATTTTTAAAGTTATTCCAGATAATTCAGCTCGTCTAAACGCTTTAAAGAATGGCGAAATCGATTTAATGGACGGGGTGAACCCAAGTGATGCAGCAGACTTGAAAAATAATAAAAATATTAAAGAATTTGTACGCCCGCCGATGAACGTCGCTTATCTGGGATTTAATGTAGAAAAGAAACCGTTTAATAATAAAAAGGTTCGTCAGGCGTTAAATTATGCGGTAGATAAAAAGTCTATTATTGAAGGTTTCTTTGCAGGAAATGCTAAACCGGCTACAAATCCAATGCCGCCAAGTATTGAAGGATATAACAAAGATATTAAGCCATATAACTTCGACTTGAAAAAGGCTAAGAAGCTATTAGCTGAGGCAGGCTATCCGCATGGATTTAAAACTGAATTATGGACAATGTCGAATCCAAGAGATTACATGCCGGCACCGGAGAAAACAGCCGAAGCAATCCAAGCCAACTTTAAGAAAATCGGTGTAGATGCCAAAATCGTTAATATGGAATGGTCTACTTACTTGGAAAAAGTACAAAAAGGTGAAGCGCCTATGTATATCCTGGGATGGACAGGAGATAACGGGGACCCGGATAACTTCTTGTATACGCTCCTTGATAAGGATGCCATCGGCAGCAACAACTATTCACGCTATGCGAATGAAGAAGTCCATAAATTAAATATTGAAGCGCAATCGGAAACAGATAAAGCCAAACGTGATGAACTCTATAAAAAGGTTCAAAAGATTGTTCACGATGATGCACCGTGGGTACCGCTTGTATACGCTGAGCCGGTCCTTTTAGGCAAATCAAATCTTGTAAACTTCAAACCTCACCCAACCGGCACCGATAAATTCGACGACGTCTACTTTAAGTAGGCATAACTGAGAAATATCCACAGTTTGGGGGTCTGACCCCAAACTGTGGATAACTATTAATTAAGTCAAAAAGAGGTGAGACAATGTTATCCTACTTAACCCGTCGCATCTTAATGTTAATCCCTGTTCTATTTGGCATGTCTATTATTGTTTTTTCAATTATCCGGGCTATCCCGGGAGACCCTGCACAGACGATCTTGGGACCGAAGGCGACACCGCAAGCGATTGCCAGCCTTCATCACAGCTTAGGTTTGGACAAGCCGTGGTTCACACAATATATCAATTATGTCAAAGGGTTATTAACAGGGAATTTTGGGACATCAATCAGAACCAATGAACCTATCAGTCAAGAAATATGGCCGCATCTTGCTGCAACGATCGAGCTGTCGGTTGTTGCTATGATAATAGCTGTTATCGTTGGCGTTAATGCCGGGATTATCAGCGCCTGGAAGCAAAATTCTGTGTTTGATTTTGCGGCAATGGTAATTGCTCTTATTGGCGTTTCAATGCCGGTTTTCTGGCTTGGCCTTTTAGAACAGTGGGGTTTTTCTTTAAAACTGCATTGGCTGCCGTCAATCGGGCGTGATGATGTCAGAAATTCTGTTGCCCCTATCACTCATTTTTATTTAATAGATACCTTGCTTCAGGGCAGATTCGATCAGTTTTGGGTTGTTGTTCAGCATCTTATTCTGCCGAGCATTGCGCTGGCAACAATTCCGCTTGCGATTATTGCCAGAATGACCAGGTCGAGCATGCTTGAAGTCATGAAATCCGATTATATTCGTACAGCAAGAGCAAAAGGGCAGAAAATGTTCTGGATTGTTTATAAGCATGGTTTGAAAAATGCCTTTATTCCTATTTTAACTGTTATTGGCTTGCAAACCGGATTATTGCTGGGCGGTGCCATTTTAACGGAAACGATTTTCGGCTGGCCGGGGATCGGCAGCTATATATACGATGCGATTCAATACAGGGATTACCCGGTTATTCAATCAGGTATCCTCGTTATTGCCTTCTTTTTTGTCATCATTAACTTGCTTGTTGATATATTGTATGCAGTCTTTGACCCGCGTATTAAGTACAGGTGATAAAATACGCTGTTCTGTGTTTCTGGTATAGAAGCAGATTTGGATGACAAAATTGTTAAAGAGAGGGGGATTTTATGCTTGAAAGAGCAACGAATCAGCCGCCTGTTAACCCAAATGTAAATGTTAAAGAAGAAAGACCAGACTCGATGTGGAGGGAAACATGGAAGGTATTTCGTAAAAATAAACTCGCTTTAATCGGTGCTGCTATTGTTCTGTTTTTTATTCTGCTTGCCATATTTGCAGGCGTCCTGGCACCGCAGGGGATTAATGATCAAAATTTGGGTATACGATTGAGGCCGCCATCCGGCAAATATTGGTTTGGAACAGATGATTTCGGGCGCGACATATTCAGCAGAATTTTATACGGCGCAAGGATTTCCTTGCGTGTCGGCTTTTTATCTGTGCTGGGTTCGATTATTGCTGGGACTTTTTTAGGTATTATTGCCGGTTTTTATGGCAAAATTTTAGACACGGTTATTTCAAGGATTTTCGATATACTTTTAGCTTTTCCAAGCATTTTATTAGCGATTGCGATTGTGGTGATTCTTGGGCCGTCTTTAAACAATGCCCTTATTGCCATTGCAACAGTCAATGTCCCTAACTTCGGGAGGATTGTCCGCTCTAAAGTGCTGACGCTTAAGCAGGAAGAATATATAATGGCTGCGAGATCAATTGGCATGAAAGATTCCCGGATCCTTTTTCATCATATATTACCGAATAGCCTTGCGCCGATTATTGTTCAAGGGACGCTGAGCATTGCAACTGCTATTTTAGATGCGGCCGCTTTAGGCTTTTTAGGGATGGGGGCTCAAGCGCCTCATCCGGAATGGGGAAGAATGCTTTCTGATTCAAGAGAATATATTCAAGACGCCCCTTGGACAGTCATATTTCCGGGACTTGCCATTATGCTGACAGTGTTAGGATTTAATTTATTAGGTGATGGATTAAGGGATGCGTTGGATCCTAAAATGAAAAACTGACTACTAGAAGAAGAAAAATGAGCAAACTGCCGGATCAGGCAGCTTGCTCATTCTTCATTTTCTTCAACAAGATTGATTCTGTTGGCTTTTTTATGATAGGTTTGGAAGCTTTCAACAAGCATATCAAGGTGTTCAAGCAGTTGACTATACGCAACAATCGCTGCGATAAGAGGAAAGAGATTCAGCCAGTGTTGTTGTGCGGTCTCGTCATAAAAGTCTATAAAAGACTCGGTAATTTTCATTTTATGCTTACAAGTGTCTTTGGCATGCTCTTCATGATGCTCATCACGGATTTTACCATTAAATTTAAGCAGGATCCGCTCATGATAATTCATAAGGCCTTCCAAGCGTTTTTGCAGGATTTCCTTAAATGATTCAGGAAGATGATGAAAATCTTGTTCATTTCGTTCAAGTATTTTCAAAATATCATGAAGCTTATTGGTTGTTGCCATCATTTGCCGGAAGATAACCGACCGGCGATGCTTAGCAAACCGGTGTTTTTTTAAATAATTGCGTTCTTCCTTATACCAATGATAGTAATTATCAATTTTTAGTTTGTTCTCATCGAAAGCCGCAAGCTCCTGTTTGATTTTCGTATGTTCAGAGGCATGCTGGCTGATTAAGCGAATCCATTTAAAAAGCTCGTTTGTTTGATTTAATATTTTATAATACAAACGATTTTCGTAATTTGGCGGTAAAAATACGATATTTACGACAGTTGCACATACAACGCCAATAAGAACGAGAATGATTCGGTCTAAGGCATAATCAGTAAAATTGCCTTTAGGCGGAAGACCTGCCATAATAACGATCACCGTAACCATTGTCAAATTGATCGTTGAATGGAGACGCATTTTCAACATAATAACGATAACGATAATAACCGCAAGACCGACGATAATTGGATTTGATCCAATAAATTTCACAAAAAGAATCGCAATAATGGCGCCGATGATATTACCCTGGACATTATCAACCATGGTCCGAAGGGAACGGCGTACAGATGGTTGTGTTGCTACTGCAGCGGCAATCCCGCTCATTGTGACATTTGAAAAATGCAGCATCGTCGAAAGTAACGAAGAAATAATAAGTGCAATAGCTACTGCTAACCCCGTTTTTAAACTTCGGGCACCGAGTCTCATTTTAAAAGTTATCTCCTTTGTCACTCGTTCTAACCCTTAAATTATATGAAGGTTAAATTGAAAGTTTAAGAAAAACACAGTAACGTTTTTCTTAACATGCCACTGACTATACAATGTTTATTAGGGAAATTCAATAGTTAAAACTCCATTTATAAAAGTCTACCAATATAGTATTTTTTAATTATTCGTGAAATGAATAGAAGGGGGGAATTGGCACAAACCAATTCCCTAAAACCCTATTTTTTTAGTTGTGAAAAAGCATGATCAACTGCTTTTAAAGTTTCATCAATATCAGCTTCTGTATGCTCAGTTGTAAGGAACCAGGCTTCATATTTAGACGGCGCAAGGTTGATTCCCTGGTGCAGCATTAATTTGAAAAATTTACCGAACATTTCTCCATCTGTATTTTTTGCATCATCGTAGTTTTTGACAGGGCGGCTGCCGAAGTAAAGTGTCATTGCGCCCTTAAGCCGGTTAATCGTTATTGGCAGTTGATATTTTTCATTAATTTTTAAAATACCGTCCTCAAGACGTTCGCCAAGCGCGTCAAGTTTTTCATAGACATGCGGCTGTTTAAGGATTTCAAGACAAGCAATACCGGCTTGCATGGATGCCGGGTTGCCGGACATTGTTCCGGCTTGATAAGCCGGGCCGAGCGGTGCCACTTGCTCCATAATCGCTTTTTTACCGCCGTATGCTCCGATCGGCAGGCCGCCGCCAATAATTTTGCCCAGTGCTGTCATGTCAGGTTCAACGCCAAGCAAGTTTTGCGCGCCGCCGTAAGTAAAACGGAAACCGGTAATGACTTCATCATAGATAACCAGGCCGCCGGCACCGTGGACGATGTCATTAACTGCTTCAAGAAAGCCTTTTTCAGGCATGACAATACCAAAGTTTCCGACAATCGGTTCAACAAGAACGGCAGCAATGTCATCGCCCCAACGGTCGATCGCATGCTTTAGAGCATCAATATCATTGAAAGGAACGGTGATGACTTCTTTTGCAATATTTTCAGTCACACCAGCGGAATCAGGTGAACCTAATGTTGATGGACCGCTTCCGGCGGCAACTAAGACAAGATCAGAATGACCGTGGTAGCAGCCGGCGAATTTTAAAATTTTATTCCGCCCGGTATAGGCTCTTGCAACACGGATTGTTGTCATAACCGCTTCAGTGCCGGAGTTATTAAAACGAACTTTTTCTAATGAAGGGATAGCTTCTCTTAATAATTTTGCAAACTGATTTTCATAAGCTGTCGGTGTACCATAAAGAACACCTTCATCAGCAGCTTTCTTAATAGATTCAGTAATATGCGGGTGGGCGTGGCCGGTAATAATAGGGCCGTACGCTGCTAAGTAATCTATGTAGCGGTTGCCGTCCTCATCCCAAAAATAAGCGCCTTTTCCCTTTTTCATAAAGACAGGTGCACCGCCGCCAACCGCTTTGTAAGCGCGGGACGGACTGTTAACACCGCCGACGATAAGATCCTGGGCCTCTTCATAAAGTTTTTCAGAGGTTTCATAATTTCTCATCTCTATATACTTCCTTTCCCCATAAGAGATTATTCAAATAATGAAAGTGCCGGCTAATGCCGGCACTTTTACTTAAGCGTAACGATATGATTAGTATCTAATATTTGAAGGAATTTGACAAGGCGGGCCAATGTAGGCTCAGCCTTGTCCCCGAAATGCTCATGTAATAAATTTTCGATGTCCCCAACTGTATAATCGCCGTTACAATGGTTTAATACGAATAGACCGAGATCATCAAGTTTGTAGCGATGTTCTTTTGGCTGTTTTAAAAACTTAATAGCTGCCTTTTCAACCATCGTTGTTCTGGGGATGATTAAATAATATTTTTCATTTATTTCATCAATACGAAACTTATCATTTAAAACTGGAACCATCTCGATAAGGTTTTCGGGTTCTTTTTTACGAAAAGCCTTTTTCATTATTTAGCCGATCCTTTTTTTGAACCTCTGAAAGCAAAGAACCAAAGTGAAAAGATAACGATGGCAAATAGAACAACTGAAACTAATCCGTTTGTGAACATGACATTTGCCGGCATCGGAACTTTGGCAAAGATTAAGAAAGCGACGACCACACCGACAAGCGATTCACCGGCTATAAGGCCTGAGGCAAATAGTGTACCGCTGTCTTGTCTGGCTTGTCTTTCTTCTTTACGCATACTGAATCGATCAATTAACCATCGAACAGCACCGCCAATCATAATCGGCATGCTTGTATGAATAGGTAAGTAAAGACCTACGGCAACCGTTAATGAGTTAAGGCCTAAGAATTCAATAACAATGGCAGTCGCAGCGCCAATGAAGATTAAATCCCATGGCAGCTGGCCGTTCATAATACCTTGAGACAAAATTTTCATCAAAACACCCTTAGGCGCAGGCAGTGCTTTTGAACCCATACCATAAGCGGCATTCATGATATATAAAACAAATCCAATGACAAGGGATGATGCAATAACACCGATTAGCATAGCGATTTGCTGCTTCCATGGTGTCGCGCCGACAAGGTAACCTGTTTTCAGGTCTTGTGAAATATCGCCTGCAACGGCAACAGCTGTACATACGATTGCTGCAACACTAATAGTCATAATGATACCTGTATTTCCAGTTGCCCCGGTAAGTTTATAGGCAAGGGCGACGATTAATAATGTTGCAATTGTCATTCCGGAAACAGGAGAAGATGAACTGCCGACTATACCAACAATTCGGGAGGAGACAGTGACAAACAAAAACCCTAAAATAGCAATAGCAATTGCACCAATAATACCAACGTGAACAATCGGATCAACAGCAATAATAATAACGAATAAAATAACGACGCCGATAACCCATTTCATAGAAATATCTCTGTCTGTACGCTCAAGTGTTGCTGCACCCAATTTATTTTGACTCATGCTGCTAATGGTGTCTTTTAAGCTGGAAAAAAGTGTTGGAAGCGTTTTAAGTAAAGTGATAATACCTCCCGCTGCAACAGCTCCGGCACCAATATATCTAATATAGTTATCATAAATATCCCAAGCTCCGAGATGTGTCAGAGGCGTTGTGGTTGGGAAGAAATGATGAAGGTTTCCGTGACCGAAGAAGCCGATAATCGGAATGAAAACGACCCATGCAAGTATTCCGCCGGCAAGCATTTGCCCGGCAATTCGCGGTCCGATAATAAAGCCGACACCAAGCAGCGACGGCATTGTGTCTAAACCTACAATCGCGTTTTTGAAATGGTAAATACCTGTTTCTACTTCAGTTTTAAAAAGTTTAAGGCCATCACCGATCGCTTTGAAAATACCGCCGATGACAACGCCGTACAGAACATTAAGCGCTCCGCTGCCGCCTTTTTCGCCGGATTTTAACACCTCTGCACAAGCTGTTCCTTCCGGATATGGCAAATTACCGTGTTCTTGGACAATAAGTAATCTTCTAAGCGGCACCATCATAAAGACGCCCAAAATACCGCCGACCAGTACGATAAAAATGATCATAATTTGATGAACATGAATGTGAAGCATGAACAAAGCCGGGATAGTAAAAACGGCCCCCGAACCGATCGCCTCACCAGCTGTTGTAATTGTCTGAACAATGTTATTCTCTAAAATCGACTCTTTTTTAAATATCCCTCGTAAAATACCCATTGAAATAACCGCGGCCGGAATTGACGCTGAAACGGTCATACCAATAACCAATCCTAAATAGGCATTGGCCGCACCAAAAACCACCGCAAGAATTATACCAAGTATGATAGCTGTAACTGTTAATTCGGGAAGTGATTTCGATGCAGGAATATAAGGGACAAATTTGGTTGAGTTTTCTGAACTCTTACTCAAACGATTTCACCACCTGCTATATTTTTCGGCAAAATTCATTCTATCATACAATTTTCGTCTTGGGCATATATTGAGAATTGTAATATTATAAAAATGATTTAATAAATTCACAAACCCTAACGAACCTTCAAAAGAAGGTCACGCAAGAGTATCTAAAAAGTGGCTTAATATTTTTGCGGTCAACCCCCAAATACTTCGTTCGTTGTAATCATAAAAAAGTTCTTCCATAAACTGTCGCCGAAACGTATAATTCTTCCCTCCGTATATTTTTTCAAATGGGAAGTCAGCTTTCGGTTTTGCTGCTAAGTCAACAATATGGCGTTCAGGTTTTTGCTTCAAGAGCCAATTCAGAGGTACCGTAAATACAGAATCAACTTCTTGCTCGTTAGGCATTATTCCCTCTACTGAATGAATATATCCAACAAAAGGGTAAACAATCATATAAGGCGATGGGACATATAAAGCAAGGTCCCCCAAAATTGTAATATCAGACGTGCTGATTCCGAGCTCTTCAGATGTTTCTCTAATCGCCGTTTCTTTTAGGGAAGCATCTTTTTTGTCGTATCTTCCACCCGGAAAACATATATCTCCTGGTTGTGATTTTAATGTTTTTGATCTGACTTCAAATAAAATGTGCCACTCACCATTTACTTCTAAAAGCGGAATGAGGACAGCAGACTTTTTAGCCTTGTTTTCACCGATAATACCCTTGTCTTTATCAATTTTTTCTTTTATTTCGTTAATATCCACAGTTATTTCACCTCTTTTTATACTTTTAAGTATAAATTTGTAGCAAAGATGAGAATGTGACGCAGAGGCAAATTTTAGGTGCAAAAGTATAAGCGCAACGAAGCGAGACTGCGAACAAAGTGAGTTAGCGAGACTTGTGCTCCGGAGTACTAGGCCTCTGTCTTCGCCTTTTAAGGCTTGCCATTCGGCAAGTTTTCTTTATCGAATATAAAGAAGCGATTATCTTTAAGCTTAACATATTAATAAAAAGGGTAAATACTAATTGGGCAAAGCAAAGATTCAGTTTGTTATATTTGAGATATTGACAAACTTTTGAGAAAATATATAAGAGGTGATAACTGTGAAAGCAATCATACATAAGGGAGAAGAAGGACTTTCAGGAGTTTCTTATACAGATATAGAAGAACAGCAAGTTAAAAGCGGTGAAGTGAAAGTCAGGCTAAAAACTGCTGGATTAAATCATCGCGATTTATTTGTTTTAACCCGACATGCCGGGGTCAGTTCGCCGTTAGTTATCGGTTCTGACGGCGCGGGTGTTATTGAAGAAATTGGCGAAGGTGTCCAAGGGCTCGCCGTCGGACAAGAAGTTGTCATTATCCCGAGCCTTCGTTGGAGAGAGAAAAGTCCGGCCCCTCCTGAAGACCATGAAATTTTAGGATTGCCTGATAACGGTACTTTTGCAGAATCGATTGTTATCGCTGCCGAGCAAGTGACAGCGAAACCGAAATATTTGACTTGGGAGGAAGCAGGTGTATTGCCTTTAGGTGCTTTGACCGCCTGTCGTGCCATGTTTACGCGCGGAAATCTTCAAGCTGGACAAACTGTATTTATTCCAGGCGTTGGCAGCGGTGTCGTAACTTATTTGGTACAAATGGCGAAGGCTGCGGGCGCCCGGGGTTATTGTCAGTTCCCGAAGTCCTGAAAAAAATGAAAAAGCCTTGCAATTAGGAGCTGATATGGCCATTGATTCAAATGGCGATTGGGATAAGGCTCTTGAAAATGAAACGATTGATCTTGTCATCGAAAGTGTTGGAGCTGCAACTTGGCAAAAGTCGCTCAATCAACTTAAAAAAGGCGGTACAATGGTTGTCTTTGGGGCCTCAGCCGGGGACGAAGTTAAACTTAATTTGCGCGACTTCTTTTACGGGCAATATAGTTTGCTGGGTTCGACCCTTGGGAGCATTGAGGAGTTTCATGAAATGATAGCCTTTTTTGACAAACACCAAATTAGGCCGGTTGTTGACAGCGTCTACCCGCTTTCAGAAACAGTTGTGGCCTTGAAAAAAATTAAAGAAGGCAAGCAATTCGGAAAAATAGCGATTAAAATCGCGGAGTAACGAGCGGCACTTCTCGAACTGCTGCGAATAGCGACGAGAAGTAGCGATACTTCAATGAATAATCACCGGCGAAGGAGCACCGAGGGACACATCTCGAATTGCTGCAAGTTATGAAGAGAAGTAATGATACTAATCAAATAAAAGGAGCGTTTTAAATGATTTTAGAAGCTGGACAAACAGCACCGGATTTTACATTGAAATCGACGAATGGTGAAGAAGTCACTTTATCTGATTTTAAAGGAAAGAATGTTGTTTTGTATTTTTATCCAAAAGATATGACACCTGGTTGTACAACTGAGGCTTGTGATTTTAGAGACCAACATGCTTTATTTGCCGATGTTAATACCGTCGTATTAGGCGTCAGCCCCGATCCAGTTGAAAAGCACCAAAAATTTACTGAAAAGCATAGTCTGCCGTTTACGCTTTTAGCAGATGTTGACCATGAAGTTGCAGAAAAATACGGTGCTTGGCAGTTAAAGAAAAATTTCGGAAAAGAATATATGGGCATTCAACGTTCTACATTTGTTATTGATAAAGAAGGCAATATTGCAAAAGTCTGGCCAAATGTAAAGGTTAAGGGTCACGTTGAAGAGGTATTGCAATTTATCAAAGAAAATTTAGCTAATTAAACAAATCAATCACATAGTTTTGTAAAGTGCGGGATGATTTCCCGCGCTTTTGTCATATTAAAAGTAAGAGGGTGAGTGTGATGACGATAAATGTTTTGACTTCAGCAAAAGTTCGCCGTGATTTACGTGAAAATTTAAAAAAAGATTTTCAAGACGTTAACTTTTTATTTTGTAAAAGTATGTATGAAGCTAAGGGTAAACTGAGTTATGCGGATATACTTATTACATACGGAGACGATTTAGATGAGAAAATGATTAAACAGGCTGAACATTTAAAGTGGATTATGGTCATGACAGCCGGTGTTGAACAGCTGCCGTTTCAAGCTATTAAAGAAAAGAATATATTAGTGACAAATGCTAGAGGCATTCATAAAATACCAATGGCTGAATTTACAATTGGGCTTATGCTCAATTATGTAAAGAAATTCCGTCAATTGTCCAATAACCAAGAAAGGCATTATTGGGAGGAAACCTTAAAGCTCGGGGAACTCTCCGGTAAAAAAATGACGATTATAGGTCCGGGTGCAATCGGAAGTGAAATTGCCAGACTTGCAAAAGCATTTCATATGGAGACAACGGGGGTTAATCGAAGCGGCCGTCCGGTTGAATTTATAGATAATATTTATTCCATGACTCAAATCAATGAGGCTTTAAAATCTGCAGATTACGTTATTTCAGTGTTACCAACCACTTCTGAGACATATCAATTAATTAATAAAGATCTTTTTAAAGCCATGAAACAAGAAGCTGTATTTATTAATATTGGCCGAGGTACGACCGTTAACCAGAAGGATTTATATCAAGCGTTAGTTAAAAAAGAAATATCACATGCTATATTGGATGTTTTTGAAGAGGAACCATTACCTGAGGACCATCCTTTTTGGGCTATGGAAGAAGTGACGGTAACACCGCATATATCGGCTCGCACAGATCAATATCAGCCGCGTGCTGTCGAAATTTTCAAAAAGAATCTTTATAAATACATTCATAAGGAAAATAAATTTATAAATCAAATTGATTTGGATAGGGGATATTAAAAAGGAATATTATTGGTCTAATTTTTACGGTGATATTGAAGGTAACAATAATTGACACAGTCCCTTTTTACCATGTAAAATAAAATTAACAGATTATAAATATTTTAATTTAATAATTAATGTTTTGAAAGTGAGGTGCATGACGGTGACTGAAGAACGTATAAAAGAAGCCATTGATACGTTAAAGGAATCCGGCGTACGCATAACACCGCAACGTCATGCCATATTAGAATATTTAATTGTATCAATGTCGCATCCAACTGCGGATGAAATTTATAAAGCACTTGAAGGTAAATTTCCAAATATGAGTGTCGCGACTGTATATAACAACTTAAGGGTCTTTAAAAAAGCTGGGTTAGTTAAAGAATTAACGTACGGTGATTCATCCAGCCGCTTTGATTTTGGGACTTCTGATCATTATCATTGCATATGCAGTTCGTGCGGCAAAATTGTTGATTTTCATTATCCGGGATTGGATGAGGTAGAGGCATTGGCTGAACATGTTACCGGATTTCATGTAGGAAAGCATCGGATGGAAGTATACGGCATATGCCCTGAGTGCCAAAAAAAAGAACAACACTAAAAAGCTGAGGCCTTCTGAAGGTTCTCAGCTTTTGTATGCTTTTAAATAAATGAATGAAAGTACAGTTACAACTAAAACCTCTGACTTCCCTTTAGGTTCATTGATCGATTAGTTTTCTTTATAACTTTTTCTATTGTATTTTATGTCAAATGGTTTCCCTTCCAAATTTGGATCCAGTGTCAGCGGTTCATTGCAGCTCATACACATATCGACTCTCCCCAGAATTTTGGTTGGCTTCCCGCAATTAGGACAAATGACCTTAATGGTTTTAGTTGATAACATCCCTACCCAAAGGTATATCCCGGAACTAAGTATTACCGATATAAAGCCTAAAAGCATGAAGATTGTCATGATGATGACATGGCTTTTTAAAAAAATACCCGCATACATAATGCCTATCCCTATGAAAACAAGAAGAAGAGCAAATGAACGAAACTTATTAATCTTACTTGATTTTTTGAAGAACATAGGAAACAACCTCCTTAATGAAGTATAGCACACAAACGGCCGAATAATAATTATTTTCCGAAATTTATACAGGGGTAAAAAACTTTTGAAAAAGTATTGACGTTACATAAGAAGTCGTGGTAAATTATTAAACGTTGTCGCCAATAAAAAGCGACAAACAAAATTTAAAAAAACATATTGACATTGATGAATGACAATGTTAATATTAATAGCGTCGCTTCAAACGACAAAAAATAAATCAAAAAAAGTTGTTGACACAAACAACTTAAAGTGATATAATGAATAAGCCGCTGTGAAAAAAACTATCATAAACAAAAGTGATAGATTGATCTAAATCGAAACGATTATATTTCGGTTGTTCAATGTGAAGTGGACATAGATATACTTATTGTACCTTGAAAACTAAACAAAAGCCAAGCGTGATTGAAAGGGCAACTTTTCAGTAAAAGCTAAGGATCATAACGATTGAAAGTATCGCTGTTTAACAGCTTTAATAAGGATGTTCGCATCCAAACTTTAT
>NZ_JBHTCO010000042.1:0-137800 GCF_042665295.1 Scopulibacillus cellulosilyticus | reverse complement strand
GCATATACACGTAACTCCTATCCTTCTCTTGTTTCTGGACAATTCAAGTGTAAAGGATTAAGGAGCTTGCGTGTATTTTTTTGTTTTAATTTTTCTCATACCCCAACAAATATTATAGAGCCTTTTTTAAAAAGTTGATGTAAAAATTCCCTTGAAAATATAAAAAAGGCCATTCAACCAAGCTGAATGACCTTAATTGATTTCGATATTTTACTTACTTAGCATTGTATATGGCGGAGGAGGAGGGATTCGAACCCCCGCGGGCCGTTAAGCCCCTGTCGGTTTTCAAGACCGATCCCTTCAGCCGGACTTGGGTACTCCTCCTTTGTGACACGTAAAATTATAATATACATTTGGACTTAAAACAAGCATTTATTTTTTATATGAATAAGCGCAAGCATCCGCTTACGCTCATCAAAATTATTTTGCTTCTATTTTTTCAACATTTCTCATGTAAGGTCTCAGTACTTCCGGAATAACAATGCTGCCATCAGACTGCTGATAATTCTCTAAAATGGCGGCAACCGTCCGGCCGATTGCCAAACCGGATCCATTCAACGTATGGACAAATTCCGGCTTTGATTTGGTTTTTGAATCGCGGCGGAAACGGATGTTTGCACGGCGCGCCTGGTAGGCTTCAAAATTACTGCAAGAAGAAATTTCACGGTAAGTATTATAACTTGGCAGCCAAACCTCTAAATCGTATTTTTTAGCGGCGGTAAATCCAAGATCTCCTGTGCACATGCTCATAACGCGATATGGGAGTCCAAGAAGCTGAAGCACTTTTTCAGCATGGCCTGTTAATTTTTCTAATTCATCATACGAATCCTCAGGTTTGACGAACCGAACTAACTCAACCTTATTAAATTGATGCTGACGGATGAGACCTCTTGTATCTCTTCCGGCAGAACCTGCTTCAGAGCGGAAACAAGAGCTGAATGCGACATAAGCATAAGGCAATTGTTCGCCATCTAGAATTTCGTCACGGTGGAAATTAGTGACAGGCACTTCAGCTGTCGGGATAAGGAAATAATCTTCTTCACGGATTTTAAAGGCATCCTCTTCAAACTTAGGCAATTGGCCAGTCCCTGTCATACTTGTACGGTTAACAAGATATGGCGGCAGCATTTCCGTATAGCCGTGTTCTTCCTGATGAAGATCCATCATAAAATTAATAAGCGCTCTTTCCAATCTCGCTCCAAGCCCTTTATAGAAAACAAAACGGCTGCCGGTAACTTTGGACGCCCTTTCAAAATCAAGGATGCCTAATTGAGAAGCCAAATCCCAGTGCGGCTTAGCTTCAAAGTCAAACTCCGGTACATTACCCCAGTTTCTGATTTCAATATTATCTTCTTCATCCTCACCGACCGGTACAGATTCGTGAGGAATGTTCGGGATTGACAACATTAATTTTTCAAGATCAGCTTCAACAGTGCGCAATTCGCCATCAAGAGATTTTATATTATCGCCAACTTCGCGCATTTCCTTAATAAGGTCATCAGCATCCTGCTTTTCACGTTTTTTCTTAGCTATTTCTTGGGATACTTCATTACGTTTTGCTTTTAGCTTTTCCGTTTCTTGAATAAGCTTTCGACGTTTATCATCGTAATCCTTAAATTTATCAAAGTCTGTTAAATCTTCACCGCGCTTATTCAGCTTAGCTTTAATTTCATCATAGTTTTCCCGTACAAATTTTAAATCGAGCATAATTAATCCTCCTTCAAAATAAAAAAACTCCCATCCCTTAAGAAAGGGACGAGAGTTCACCCGCGTTGCCACCCTAGTTGCCGATGGATCATTCAATCATCGGCCGCTTAAACAGGTAACGGCCTGTCAACCGGAAATGCCTAATAAAGTAATTCTATATCAGCATTTCAACTCAGGGACGGATTCACAACGCGCTTTGATCGGTTTGCACCAACCACCGATTCTCTATGCAAAACGGCATTTGTTACTTTTTCCCATCATTGCTTTTTTGTAAAATGGTTTTATTTATTTAATTTACATTATTTACAGGAAAAATTCAAGTTATACTTAAAGATGACTTTCAAAAAATTATACTAAAACTTTCCCTTTCACCATTTCAACAAAATATTGATGGAAACGATTATCGTCCGTCAGCTCGGGATGAAATGCCGCTGTTAAGAAATGTCCTTGTCTTGCAGCGACAATTTTACCGTCGTATGTTGCCAAAACTTCTACATCTTCGCCTACTTCAGTAATATATGGCGCACGAATAAAGACACCGACAAAGTTATCAGCGACATCCTTAATATCAAGTTCAGCTTCAAAACTTTCCACTTGTCTTCCAAAGGCATTTCGCTTAACATTGATATCCATCAAAGCAAGATGAGGACCCTTTTGTCCATCGATCTTTTTAGCCATTAAAATCAAACCTGCGCAAGTACCGAAGACCGGCTTTTCATTAGCAAATTGTTTAATGGCATCAAATAATTCATATTTATCCATTAATCGTCTCATTGTTGTGCTCTCGCCGCCAGGAATAACAAGCCCGTCCAAACCTTCCAGTTCGTGTACTCTCTTAACGATCGAGACTTCTGTGTTTGTCGCTTCAAGCGCTTTTGCGTGTTCACGAAACGCTCCCTGAAGCCCTAAGACGCCAATTTTAAATGTCATGATATACCCTTCCTTAATGACTGCGATCTTGCATGCGTTGTGACGGGTCTAAAGTAGACATTTCAATACCTTTCATTGCTGTTCCAAGACCCTTAGACAACTCAGCAATTAATTTGTAGTCTTCAAAATGTGTTGTTGCTTCAACAATTGATCTTGCAAATTTTGCAGGATTATCGGATTTAAAAATACCTGAACCAACAAAGACACCGTCTGCGCCAAGCTGCATCATAAGAGCTGCATCCGCAGGTGTTGCAACACCGCCGGCAGCAAAGTTAACAACCGGAAGGCGGCCTTCTTTCTTGATTTGCAGTAAAATTTCATAAGGTGCGCCGAGTTCTTTTGCTTCAGTCATTAATTCGTCTTCTGACATGCCCCGAACCTTGCGGATTTGTGCATTAACTAATCTTAAATGACGAACTGCTTCAACAATATTGCCTGTTCCAGGCTCGCCTTTAGTTCTTAACATGGAAGCACCTTCACCAATGCGGCGGGCTGCCTCTCCAAGATTACGGCATCCGCAAACAAACGGAACTGTATATTCACTTTTATTTATATGAAACTGGTCATCAGCCGGTGTCAGAACTTCACTTTCGTCAATGTAGTCTACACCCATCGCTTCAAGTACACGCGCTTCAGTAATATGACCGATTCTCGCTTTAGCCATAACCGGTATTGATACCGCATTCATAACCTCTTCTACGATAGTCGGATCAGCCATACGGGCAACGCCGCCTGCTGCACGGATATCAGCAGGAACCCTTTCTAAAGCCATAACGGCAACAGCGCCTGCCTCTTCCGCTATTTTTGCTTGTTCTGCATTAACAACGTCCATAATGACGCCGCCTTTTTGCATTTCAGCCATACCGCGTTTTACGCGATCTGTACCAGTTTGTGCCATATCTATTTCCTCCCTATTATTCAAATACAAATACCATTACGAATTGGCTGTATATTACTATATTACATGAAAACACTTCATAAGACTACCACTAAAATAATATCAATATATTCCTTTCATAACTTGTTCAAATTTTTAATACCATTTTTATCGTTTGGAGCTTGCAATCAAAGAATTGTTCCTCAAAAGTATCTGTCACGACAAAACCTTTTGATTGATAAAAGTAAAACCCCTTTTTATTATCCTTTTCAACATGAACGGCTATTCGTTTTACAGATTTAAGACTTTCAATACCTTTCGCAAGCAATTGACTGCCAATTTTTTGTCCTTGGTAATCAGGTAAGAGATAAATGGCCCCTAATTCTGATTCTCCATCTTGATTAATAAAAGAAAAGTTAGCAAACCCTGCCAGATGAACGCCCGCATCAGCGACAAGCATTAAGGACCTTTTCAAACGCTGCTTCATTGATTTGTTTGAATAAGCTTGTTCAAGAAAACGGTCCTGTACAGATATCGGAATAATACCATCATATGTATCATGCCAGCTTATTTCAGCAACTTTCTGAATGCCAGGAATATCCTTTCTCCTCATTTGCCTAATAATCATCGCTCACCAACTCTTTTATTTTTTTCATTATTCTACCATAAGAGCTGGAATAAAAAATCCCCTCTAACAATTATTGTTAAAGGGGATTTGTATTTGTATTAAAACAGGCCTTTTACTAAGCCAAAGGCGCTTGAAAATATACCGGAAATAAAGTGGCCAACTGACCTCATTGACAGAACAAACCAATTGGCTTTATCGTCCGCTTCAGCAGTAACCACCGGTATTTTCGCACCGTTTTTATATAAGAAATCATTGCCCTGTTGTCCTTTATAAGACACAGTTAGATAGCCTACCTGCTGGCCCTTTTTAACTGGAGCCTCTAACTTTCCATCGCTGTTTAACTTTGATTTATCAAGGTGAACCGATACTTTATAATTGTTATCTTCACCGTTTTTAACTGCTAATTTCAGAGGTTCGCCTGCAGCAATTTTAACTTCTTTATCTTTACCTTTAGAAACCGGCAATGTTTGATGTCCTTTAATCGTTTGGCCCTTTTTCACAAGTGTTTTCAGATTAAATTGGTCAAATCCGTAATTCAAGAGCTTTTTCGTTTCTGTAAAACGTGCAGTTTCTGAATTAGTACCCATGACAACAGATATGAGACGATGCCCGTTTCGCTTAGCCGTTCCTATAAAGCAATAACCTGCTAAATCTGTGTGGCCGGTTTTCAAGCCGTCTAATCCCGGATAAGTGAACTTCGCCATATTTTGTCCCAAACCCGGCAGCATCCAATCCCAATTGACCATTTTGATTGGTTTATTAACACCAGCTGTGAAATTCCGTTGAGGTATGCTAGCAATTTTCAATATTTCAGGATATTCCTTGACTAAGTGATATGTTAATTTGGCCAAGTCGCGTGCCGTCACAAGGTCACTGTCATTTGGCCCTCCGTATGCACGGTTTTTGCCTAAATCGACATTATCTAACCCTGAAGCATTTATATATTTGGTATGATTCATACCTAACTTTTTAGCTTCCTTATTCATCATATCAACAAAGTTCTTTTCATCACCGTGGCCCATAGTTTCAGCTAATGCAACCGCTGCAGCATCGGCGGAATAAATGGCCATCGGATAATACAAGTCCTTAACAGTATATTGATAATCTTTCCTTAAAGGAACGTTAGAAAACTCTCTGTTTTGTGAAATAGCATAAACTTTATTATCAATATTGACCTTCGTATTCCAGCTGATTTTACCGCTATGTATCGCCTTCATAACAAGGTATTCAGTCATTACTTTTGTCATACTTGCCGGCGGCAGCATCACATCGGCATTTTTCGAATATAATACTTGACCTGTATTGGCATCGACAAGAATTGCGGATTTCGCTTTAACATTAAGCGCATTACTGTTAACTGATTCAGCATGTACTTGTTTCGGCAATTGCCCGACAGCTGATATTGCCAGTAAACAAATTAAACAGCTAATTGCTATTTGTCGTAAACGTTTTTTAACATTCACCCCAAAACACACCTCCAAAAAAATTCACACAACCGGTATTTTAACACACTAAAATCAAAAAAAGTAGCAGAGAATAAACTCTGCCACAAAATAGTCATAGTAAAACTTCAATTAGTAAGGGAATCTCCCCTTAAAGTGAATAGTTAGGTGCTTCTTTTGTAATTTGTACATCATGTGGATGACTTTCAACTAATCCTGCCCCGGTAATGCGTGTAAATTGTGCTTTTTCCCGTAGGTCCTGAATCGTTTTTGTCCCGCAATAACCCATACCGGAACGCAGACCGCCGATTAATTGATGAATGGTGTCACTGAGCAGTCCTTTATAAGGAACACGTCCTTCTATGCCTTCCGGGACCAATTTCTTCTGGTTTTCTTGGAAATAACGGTCCTTGCTTCCTTTTTCCATAGCGCTAACCGATCCCATACCGCGATAAACTTTAAACTGCCGTCCTTGATAAATTTCTTTGTCGCCAGGACTTTCTTCCACACCGGCAAGCAAGCTTCCTAACATGACAGCATGTCCGCCGGCAGCAAGCGCCTTTACAATATCTCCAGAGAATTTAATGCCCCCATCAGCGATAATTGAAACACCATGTTTGTTTGCTTCTGTTGCACAATCATAAATGGCTGTCACTTGAGGTACACCGACGCCGGCAACAACACGAGTGGTACAAATAGATCCAGGTCCAATACCAACCTTTACAACATCAACGCCTGCTTCAATAAGTGTGCGAGTTGCCTCAGGTGTAGCTACATTGCCTGCAATAATATTAAGTTCGGGATAAGCTTTGCGTATCTCCTTTACCTTGTCAATGACACCCTTGGAATGGCCGTGAGCTGTATCAATGACAATAGCATCAACACCGGCTTCTACAAGTTTCTCAATACGAACCATAGCATCATTTGTTACACCAACAGCCGCGGCAACAAGCAGACGCCCTTGGGAATCCTTAGCGGAATTAGGAAACTCAATAACTTTTTCAATATCCTTTATAGTAATAAGTCCTTTTAGAATACCGTTGTCATCGACCAGCGGCAGCTTTTCTATTTTATACTTTTCAAGAATTCCTTCAGCTTCTTCAAGGGTTGTACCTACAGGAGCAGTAATGAGGTTTTCCTTCGTCATAACTTCTTCGATCTTTGTCGAATAATCATGAACGAATCTTAAATCACGATTAGTTATGATGCCAACCAGACGTTGTTCTTCATCAACGATGGGTACACCGGAAATTCTGTATTTCCCCATAAGATGTTCAGCATCAAAGACTTGATTTTGAGGGGTCAAAAAGAACGGGTTTGTGATAACGCCGCTTTCAGAGCGCTTAACGCGGTCTACATGCTCAGCTTGCTCTTCAATGGACATATTCTTATGAATGACACCCAGTCCGCCTTGACGGGCCATTCCGATAGCCATTTCCGCCTCTGTGACCGTATCCATTCCCGCACTGATGATCGGGATATTTAACTGCAATGTCTCTGTTAGTTTGGTCTTAACTGAAACATCTTTTGGCAATACATCTGATTCAGCAGGGATTAAAAGAACATCATCGAAAGTTAACGACTCTTTTTTAAATTTATTTTCCCACATATATGTCACCTCATCCTCTGGCTTATTATTGGACCTTGTCGAAAATTTTTATTAGTAGCTTATCAATTGGATATACTACTGTCAAGGTAAGTAGCAGATGTTCAATTATTCTAAAAAGTAGGAGAGCTATATGATGGAGAATATCTTTTCTATTTGGTCAAATTTTTATCCATATTTATCGGTACATTACAGCCAACATTATTTAAAAAACTGCTACGAAAACCAAAACTTGCCTGAACCTGCGGCAAACAGCTATAAAAATGGCTATCCATTTTGCTACTATCTCCAACATGGAAAAATGTTTTATTTACAAGCAGAACAAGCGCCTTATGAGTTAAAACCTGTCTTATTATTTTACGGAATGATTCAGTTATTAAAAGCATGGCTTCTAACCGCGGATGTTGATTACCCGGATAAGGCAAATGTTCTTGCACATGGGGTTTCTTCAAGAAAGAAAAAAAAATATGGTTATGCTTTTTTTGATGATGCTGTCAGGATTCAAAAAACCGGCTTATTCTCTCACCTGGCTAAACTCATGTTTCACATGAAACCATTAGAGGGCAAAAAATATTGTATGGGACTTTTATTAAAAAACATACCCGAACTTAATGAATTATTTAAACGAATGAAAAAAAAAGCCTTTTATCATCCCTTAATTCCAAAGCAAAAATGTCAATATATCCTTCCGATCAATATTCTTGATGAATGGCATATGACAGTAGATAGATTTTGCCAGAACCTAAATAAATATGGCATAAGCTGCAGTTCAGACAAAAATTTATTAATTTTGAAGCTGAAAAAGGAGTTAACGCCCATTTACGCGGATCCCTTTCAATACAGTCTTACCGGAGATTACATGGTTTCCTGCAGTAAAGAGAGAGTTGATCTGCCGGAGATTCTTGTTCACTATATTATCCTGTATAACCTTAGCATGATCAGCCGCTATGAGACAGAATGGTGGTATGAACTTCATTATCAAAAGTCATCGCCGGATTTGTCCTTTATTCATGCCTTTTTAGATGTGACAGCAATTAAAATCCCTTTTTTTATCAGCCATTACTTAGGTGTAATTTGAATAGCCATCTTTAAAGCTTTATGACGGGAAGTTGGCGATACTTCCCTGACAACAGAACAAAAGGAATCAAGCCTTCACTTGATTCCTTTAATGAAAATTATTCTTCTTTGTTTTGTTCATTTTCATTGTTATTTTGTTCATCTTCATTATTATTTTCATCGTCTTCCAGGTCGATGTCATCATCATTCTTTTGAATTCTGGCCACTGTAGCAACCTCATCGCCTTCGCCAATGCGAATGAGTTTAACACCCATTGTGTTTCTTCCTAAGCGTGAAATACCTGATACCGCTGTACGGATAATAATACCGCTGGTTGTTATAATCATAAGATCTTCATCTTCTTTGACCGTTCTCAAAGCGATCATATGACCATTTTTATCTGTTATATTGCATGTCTTAATGCCTTTACCGCCCCTTGTTTGGATCCGGTATTCATCAACCGGGGTACGTTTGCCGTAGCCCTTTTCTGTGACAATGAGAATTTCTTCATCTTCTTCAATCGAGCTCATGCCAACGACTTCATCTTCTTCAGATAAAGTAATCCCCTTAACACCTGTTGCCGTACGTCCCATCGACCTGACATCGTCTTCTTTAAAACGAATCGCAAGCCCATGCTTTGTACCGACTATAATTTCCTTCTGGCCATTTGTTAAGCGTACAGCAATCAATTCATCCTCATCCCGCAAATTAATGGCGAAAAGACCGCCTTTACGAATATTAGAGAATGCTGAGAGTTGTGACCGCTTTGTGATGCCATGTTTAGTCATGAAAATTAAATAGTTATCTTCCGTAAATTCTTCAATCGGGAAGGCAGCGGTAATATATTCATCCTTCTCAATCTGAATTAAATTAATAACCGGTATTCCTTTAGCAGTCCGGCCAAGTTCAGGAACCTCATACCCTTTTAAGCGATATACTTTTCCCTTATTGGTAAAGAACAATATAAAATGATGAGTGTTGGTCGGGAACAGATGTTCAACAAAATCATTTTCATTAGTCCCCATGCCCTGGATGCCTCTGCCTCCGCGATGCTGGCTCTTATACGTATCCTGCGGCATCCGTTTGATATATCCATAATGGGTGATTGTGACGACAACATCTTCCCTTGGAATAAGATCTTCATCTTCAATCATATCGAAACCGACAGTAATTTCTGTCCGGCGCTCATCATTATACTTCTCTTTAATCTCTAATAATTCTTCACGGATAATCTCAAGAACTTTCTCTTCATCAGCTAAAATAGCCTTTAACTCAGCAATCTTAGCAACGAGCTCTTGATATTCACCTTCAATTTTATCCCGCTCGAGTCCAGTTAAGCGCTGCAGACGCATATCTAAGATAGCTTGAGCCTGTTCATAGGATAAATCAAAGTTTTCCATTAAGCCGTCCCTGGCAATATCCGTTGTACGGGAACTTCTGATCAGATTAATGACTTCATCAAGATGATCAAGCGCTACTCTTAATCCTTCCAAAATATGAGCGCGTGCTTCTGCTTTATTTAACTCATATTGGGTTCTTCTTGTAATAACAACCTTTTGGTGCTCAAGGTAATGGCTTAAACATTCTTTTAAGTTTAAGACTTTTGGCCTGCCGTCAACAAGCGCCAGAAGATTGATGCCAAATGTTGTTTGCAAAGCTGTATGTTTATAAAGGTTATTCAGCAAAACATTAGCGTTGGCATCACGGCGAACCTCAATGACAATTCTCATACCGTTTCGATCGGATTCATCACGCAAGTCAGTAATGCCGTCAATCTTTTTATCGCGAACAAGCTCAGCAATTCTTTCAATCAGCTTTGCTTTGTTAACTTGATATGGCAGTTCACTGACAATAATCGTTTGTTTGCCGTTATCATGCTGCTCAATATCAACCTTGGCTCTTAAAATAATTGAGCCCCGGCCGCTGTGATAAGCCTTTCTTATACCTTCCCTGCCTAAAATGAGACCTGCTGTAGGGAAGTCAGGTCCCGGAATAAACTCCATTAGCTCAGGAATACTAATATCGGAGTTTTTACTTAACGCCAGAATACCGTCAATGACTTCTCCAAGCTGATGAGGAGGGATATTGGTTGCCATACCGACAGCAATACCGGAAGCACCGTTAACTAGCAGGTTTGGGAAACGCGCCGGTAATACAATAGGCTCCTGTTCTGAACCATCATAGTTGTCTTGAAAATCAATTGTATCTTTTTTAATATCCCGAACCATTTCCATAGAAATCTTGGACATGCGCGCTTCTGTATAACGCATTGCCGCCGCCGAATCACCATCAATAGAACCAAAGTTGCCATGACCGTCTACTAATTCATAACGATAGCTGAAATCTTGAGCCATGCGCACCATGGTTTCATACACAGCGGAATCGCCGTGAGGATGGTATTTACCAATAACTTCACCGACAATCCTTGCCGACTTTTTAAAGGCCTTATCACTCGTCATACCTAATTCATTCATTGCATATAAAATACGCCGGTGTACAGGCTTTAAACCGTCACGGACATCCGGCAAGGCACGGCTGACAATAACGCTCATAGCGTAATCCATAAATGACGTCCGCATTTCATGACTGATATTTACCGGTTTGACTCTCGATTGCTCGTGCTCTTCTGTCATCCCAAAATCCTCCTAACTAAAAACCCCGAAAAAAACATATTCCTCATTTATATATCTAAATTTGTAACATAGTGGGCATGCTCTTGAATGAATTGCCTTCTTGGTTCTACCTGATCACCCATAAGCACTTCAAAAATCTCATCGGCTTCAATAGCATCCTCTAAACTCACTTGCAGAACTGTCCGGTTATCCGGATCCATTGTTGTTTCCCATAACTGGGCGGGGGTCATTTCCCCTAAACCTTTGTATCTTTGAATGGCAGGCTTCGGATTTGCCGGCAATTCCGATAAAACCTTTTCCAATTCACGATCATTGTAGGTATATTCAACACGTTTGCCTTGCTGAATTTTGTACAACGGCGGTTGGGCAATATAAACATAACCTTTCTCTAATACCGGGCGCATATAACGGTAAAAGAAAGTCAAAAGGAGCGTTCTGATATGGGCACCGTCGACATCAGCATCTGTCATAATGATAATTTTGTGGTAACGGGCTTTAGAAATATCAAATTCCTCGCCAACACCTGTTCCAAGTGCCGTTATAATCGTTCGTATTTCATTATTTGAGAGTATTTTATCTAATCTTGCCTTTTCAACATTAATAATTTTACCTCGTAAAGGTAAAATTGCCTGAAAATGCCGGTCCCTGCCCTGTTTGGCTGAGCCGCCGGCAGAGTCGCCCTCAACGATATACAATTCGGATATGGAGGCGTCCTTTGATGAACAGTCTGCCAATTTACCCGGAAGAGAAGAAACTTCCAAGGCGCTTTTACGTCTTGTTAGTTCACGCGCTCTCTTCGCCGCTGCCCGGGCCCTGGATGCCATCATCCCTTTTTCAACGATTCGCTTAGCTGTATCCGGATTCTCATAGAGATATCTTGATAATTGCTCAGCAAACAGCGATTCAGTGATTGTTCTTACTTCGGAATTGCCAAGCTTTGTTTTGGTCTGTCCCTCAAATTGAGGATCGGGATGCTTAACTGAAACAATGGCTGTTAACCCTTCACGAACGTCTTCACCTGTTAAATTCGGATCGCTTTCCTTAAACAGTTGATTTTTCTTTGCATAATCGTTGATTACCCTGGTTAACGCTGTTCTAAAGCCAATTTCATGCGTTCCGCCGTCATGGGTATGAATGTTATTCGCGAAACTGTACAGCTGGGTCGTAAAACCATCGTTATACTGAAGGGCGATTTCTATACTGATGCCATCCCTTTCCCCTTCTAGATAAATGGGTTCGTCGTGTAAAACATTCTTGCTCCGGTTCAAATGTTCGACATATGACTTAATGCCGCCTTCATAATGGTATTCAACCTTTTTATCTTCTTCTCTTTTGTCTTCAACAATTATTTTAATACCGCGATTTAAAAATGCGAGTTCACGCACATGATTAGCAAGTATGTCAAAATCAAATGTCGTTGTTTCTGTAAAAATTTCCGGGTCTGGAACAAAATGAGTCGTCGTCCCTGTTTCATCCGTATCACCAATAATTTTCAAATCTTCTTCAGGAACGCCCCGATGATATTTCTGGTAATAAATGTGGCCTTCACGTGAGACTTTTACCCACAATTCTGTTGATAAAGCATTAACGACTGAGGCACCAACACCGTGAAGCCCCCCAGAAACCTTGTATCCGCCGCCGCCGAATTTTCCTCCGGCGTGGAGAACAGTTAAAATAACTTCAACGGCCGGGCGTCCCATTTTTTCCTGGATACCGACAGGAATGCCCCGCCCGTTATCACTAACGGTGATACCGCCGTCTTTTTCGATAATTAATTGAATCGTATCGCAGTATCCGGCAAGAGCTTCGTCAATACTGTTATCGACAATCTCCCAAACTAAATGGTGAAGGCCTTTAATACCGGTTGAACCAATATACATACCCGGACGCTTTCTTACGGCCTCCAGACCCTCTAATACCTGTATTTGACTCTCATCATATGTTTGTTGATTTGTATCTTTTTCTGTCATTCATACTCACCTAACCTTTATAGGTTTAACACTCAATTACAGGTGTACATCACCTGATCTCTATTCCCATCAGAAAATGTTCAATTTTGATTATGAACATCTAGGAAGGATTTACTCTTAATTGCGACCGTCGTTTCAACGTTGCCGGGGAAAATGGAGAGAGGTAAACGGCATGATCGGTGAAAACAACTGACTTAGATAATTGTTCGCCAATATTGTTAACTTTTTTCGCCTTTTTTAGGTTCTCTAACAGCCTTAGATTACCTTGATCTTCTTTCATACGTTCATAATCAAAAATAGCAACAACTTCATTGGTTCGGACAATAATATCTTCACCTAAATGGATAAACAATGAGATCACCTCGGGTTACAAGGCCCTGAAATTTGGCCTTGGTTAACGTTGAAAGAAGCGGCTTGCTGAATCATCTCATGATCGATGCCGTCAATATTCGTTGTTGTCACAAAGGTTTGCACTTTTTCTTTGAAAGTATGAAGCAAATGGGTTTGCCGGTAATCATCCAGCTCACTTAACACATCATCCAATAAAAGCAGCGGATATTCACCGACTTCACTGTTAATCAACTCTATTTCTGCAAGTTTCAAAGAAAGAGCTGTTGTTCTCTGTTGTCCCTGAGATCCAAATGTCTGGACATCTCTGTCATTGACAAAGAACTTTAAATCGTCCCGATGCGGCCCAAATAATGAAACTCCCCGATCAATCTCCTTTTCTTTCATACGTTCGAAAGTGTTTTCATATACTACTTTTATTTTTGACAAATCCATATCTTCTAATACATCAGCAGCACTGGACTGGTATTCGATATTTAATGTTTCAAGCCCTCTTGTGATACTTGAATGAATTGAAAATGCCCATTCCTTAAGTAAATGAATGAATCGGAACCGCCGGATAACAACCTCAGCAGCCAAATCAATCATTTGTTCAGTCAAAATGTCCAGCATCGCTGAGTCCTTAGTCTTTTTTCTGGCAAGATCCTTTAACAAGGCATTCCTCTGCTGAAGCACTTTTTGATACTGGTTAAGAACATGCATATAAACAGGCTGAATTTGGCCCATTTCCATATCGATAAAGCGTCTGCGGTGACTTGGGCTTCCTTTGACTAAATTCAAATCTTCAGGCGCAAACATGACAACATTGCACGCGCCGACATATTGACTTAGCTTTTTTTGTTCAAGATGATTAACTCTCGCTTTTTTACCCTTTTTTGAAATGGTTAATTCAAGAGGTACAGCGCCGTTTTTCTTTTTAAGCCTACCTTCTATTTTAGCATAATTTTCGTCCCATTTGATTAATTCTTTATCATTGGATGTTCGATGGGACTTAGCCATCGCCAGTACATAGATAGCTTCGAGAAGGTTTGTTTTTCCTTGGGCATTTTCACCAAGAAAAACATTTACGGACTTAGAAAGGCTGATAGAAGCACTATTATAGTTGCGAAAATTCGTTACAGTGATGGATTCCAGGATCAAAAGGGATTCCCCCCTTTAGTACGTGTTCAAAAAGGACCGCCGCCGCTTTAACGCGCTTGTTTCCTGAACCTTTTTAAACATCTCTTTTACTTTTCGACAATAAATTCCCCATGATGTTCAATCTCAACTTGATCACCATCATAAAGCTTTCTGCCCCTGCGATTTTCAAGTTCTTGATTTACCATAACACTGTGCTCAGACAAGAACCATTTGGCTTGTCCCCCAGTACTTATAACTCCAATATATTTTAACAGCTGTCCTAATGTCATGTAATCCTGATCTGAATTGATTTTAACTTGCTGCATGAATATCACCAACTTTCATATCAAGTTACCCGAAATGATGAAAAAGACCGCTGAATTTCAATTTTTTCGGCGGCCTTTTCAAGTGCGTGTTCATACCAGACTTTTTCAACTTAATAAGTTCTTACTGGAAGAATAAGCATTAAAATGCCTTCATCCTCTACAGGACGAATTAGAAACGGTCTCATAGCTCCTGTAAAACTTATCCGAATATCTTGCGAGTCAATACGGCTTAAGGCATCAATCATATATTTTGCACTAAAAGATATTTTTAATTCTTCTCCCTCCAACGATTGAATGTCTACATTTTCAAAGACTCGTCCCAATTCCGCTGATTGAGAAGAAATTTCAACCTCGTTTGAGAGTGTTCTGAACTTTACAACATTGTTTCTTTCCTCTTTTGCAAGCAATGAAGCTCTGTCAATGGCTTGTAATAAAGCCTTTGTTGATAAAACAATATCCGTTTTACTTTCTGCCGGGATAAGCCGGTCTGTGTCCGGATAATTACCGTCAAGCAGTCTTGAGTAAAATTGAAGATGTTTCGCTTTAAAAAGAATTTGGCTCTCCGTAATGACAATTTCAACCCATTCACCGCTGGAGTCATCAAGAATTTTCGATAATTCATTTAAACTCTTGCCTGGAATGACAATATTTTTGTATTCCGCGTTTTCATCGGCATCGATAGAAATCGTCCTGCTTGCCAATCTATGACTATCTGTTGCTACACAACTCAAATTGCCATTTTGGATATTCCAGTTTACACCTGTCAACACCGGGCGTGTTTCCGAGGTGGACACAGCGAAGCCGGTTTGCCGAATGACATGCTTTAATAAATCTGTCCGTACATGAAGGACATTCCCTTCTTCAATGAGCGGCAGCCTCGGATATTCTTCAGCATCCAGACCATTTAAATTAAATTCGGAAGATCCTGACGTAATTCTAGTCATTAATCGGGAGTCGACTTCAATATTGACAAATTCACTTGGCAATTTTTTTACAATATCAGAAAAAACTCTGGCTTGCAGGACAATACTCCCGTTTTTTTCTATTGTAGCGTATTCTTTATCGTTCTCCTCTAACGGGATAAACGATTTAATCGAAATATCGGAATTACTGCCTGTTAATGTAATGCCGTCATGAGAAGCAGTGATTTTTATTCCAGTTAAAATGGGTATCGTTGTTTTTGAAGAGACAGCCTTCATGATATGGTTAACATTTTCTACTAACTTATCTTTAGTTATAGAAAATTTCATAGCAAGGGATGTGTCATGGTTATTTGAATTCATGACATCTTGCATGAGAATACCTCCTATATATATCAAATAATAAAAAATAGACGTAGTAATAGTAGGTGATGTGAGTTTGTGGATAACTCAAGAAACAAACCGGCAATAAGGCCTATCCACATGTGGATAGGCTGTGTATAACCAACGGAGATTTACATGAATTATCAACAAGCATGTTATTAAATAAAACTTTAATTTTTTAGTTTCATAGGCGATTTTAATTGCTCAGTAATATCTTTAACCTTTTTTTGCAATTCACGATCGGTAGATAACAGCTTTGAAATTTTTTCGTGAGCGTGAATCACTGTTGTATGGTCTCTGCCGCCAAATTCTTCACCTATTTTTGGAAGCGAGTAATCGGTCATCTCCCTTGATAAATACATGGCAATTTGCCTCGGAAAGGCGATGGATTTCGTCCGCTTTTTTGCTGCGAAGTCCTCTAATTTAACTTGGTATTCTTCGCCAACAGCCATTTGAATATCTTTTATCGTAATGACCTTTGGTTTGGATGAAGGGATAATATTTTTAAGTGCTTCAGCGGCCAAATCAACATTAATATCTAAATTGTTCATTGATGAATAAGCTACGACCCTGATAAGCGCGCCTTCAAGTTCCCTGATATTCGTATCGATTTGATTTGCTATATAAAGCATCACTTCATTAGGCATTTCTAACCCGTCAGCTTTAGCCTTTTTGCGAAGAATGGCGATTCTTGTTTCAAGGTCGGGAGGCGTAATATCTGTAATTAAGCCCCACTCGAACCTTGATCTGAGCCGGTCTTCTAACGTTGGGATTTCCTTAGGCGGCCGGTCGCTGGAAATCACAATTTGCTTTGCTTCTTCATGCAAAGTATTAAAAGTATGGAAAAATTCTTCTTGAGTTGATTCTTTTCCGGCAAGAAACTGAATATCATCTATTAATAAAACATCGACGCTGCGATATTTATTGCGGAATTCATCACCTTTGTTGTCCCGGATAGAATTAATAAATTCATTTGTAAATTTTTCAGAAGAAAGATAGACAACCTTAGCCTGAGGGTTATGCTCCATCACGTAATGACCGATGGCATGCATTAAATGTGTTTTTCCTAACCCCACACCGCCATATATAAATAAGGGATTATAAGCTTTTGCCGGTGCTTCAGCCACAGCTAAAGAAGCAGCATGTGCAAAGCGGTTGCCGCTGCCAATGACAAAATTATCAAAGGTATTTTTCGAATTAAGCATACCTATTTTTGCTTTTTCATTTTGATCTTCTTTTTGCTTTTGCATTTGTTTTCTTCTTTGATCAAAATTTAATGACTCATCATCCATTTTGTTTTGAGGAATAATGAATTTAACGTTTAAATTTGAACCGGTAATATTTCTGATAGTATCAGTAATTAAATTAGAATAGCGGGTTTCGAGCCAGTCTCTTGCAAACTCGTTAGGCGCAGTAATTGTAATAGTATCATCCCGAAGTGAGTGCGCGGTTGTAGATTTCAACCAAGTTTCAAAACTCGGCTTGCTAAGCTTCTTTTCTATTAAAGCAAGGGCTTGCTTCCATAAGTCATTAATATTATCCAATGATGTATCCCCCCTTTATAAAGATATTATCCACAGGCCCGAATAATATAAGAGCAGGTATATAAGTATATCAGAAAAATTGTCGACATGAATCACAAATTTGTGGATAGAACTTTTCACACCATGTTAATAGATGTCCACAAAATTATCCACAGGTTGTGGAAAACATGTAATAGGAAAATGTTATCCAAGTGATAAAACACAATAATCATAACAGAAAAACACAGGACACGCAATGGTTTTAGCCACCTTATCCACAAGGGTCATATCCTGTGAAAAAATGTTGTCCACAATGGGTTAGTTTGTGTAAAAGTTGTCGATATCTGTTGTTGATAATATAAAAACGCCGTCGAAAATTATCCACAATGGAATAATAGAGGTTTGTCGGTGATGTGAATAAATAAAATGTCGTTTAGGAGATATGTTAATATTGGAAAGGTTTTTTTTAAGGACAGTTCAACCGGGATAAAAATATAGAGAGTGAATGAGAGGGATTGGAGTTAAAGGAAAATCTAATTAGAACACGGGCGGCATATTCACGACCTTGACAAAAAAGCATTCACTCATATATAATAGTCCAGACTGTTAAAAGGATATGTTCCTCTGGGAGGTGTAATAAATGAAACGTACTTACCAACCAAATAATCGTAAAAGAAAGAAAGTACACGGTTTCCGTTCACGTATGCAAACTAAAAATGGACGTAAAGTTCTTGCGCGCCGTCGTCGCAAAGGCAGAAAAGTACTTTCAGCATAAGGCCACTGTTAGACCCACAGTGGTCTTTTTTGCACATTAAGAAGTATAAAATCGGCAGCTATGATGAAAATTCGACGTAGTGGCCGATTTAAAGTTCTAAGTAAGGGATGCTCCTGCGCGACGCCATTCGAAGAAGCATATCAAAGCTCGTCGCAAAGCTGCAAAGGTGTTTTTTCAGGAAGCTGCTTAACTCGCTTTGTCTTCGCCTTTCCAGGCTCGCTAATCGGCAAGTTTTCTTTACTAAATATAAGGATGTTTAAAAAAGACCGGGAAATATTTGTCTTCCTTTTTGGACATATATTATAATACTTCTGTCAACTAGAATGACTCGTCCGGAGTGACAATATGGAAACTATAAGAAGACTAAGGAAAAATTACGATTTTCAAGATGTTTTTAATAATGGAGAGTCAACTGCAAATCGGCAGTTTGTCGTTTATGTTCTAAAAAATCCTGAACGGGAGTATTCTAGATTAGGGGTTTCTGTCAGTAAAAAGATTGGAAATGCTGTTACTAGAAACCGGATTAAGCGATACATAAAAGAAGCGTTTAAACATTTAGAGGACAGGCTTTTAATTGGCTGTGATTTTGTTATTATTGCAAGGAAACCTACAGCTGATATGAATTATCATGATTCCTTCAAGAGTATCCAGCATGTATTAAAGCGCGCCGGCGTCCTGTTGCGTCATAGAGGGTGATAGATTGAAGCGGTTATTTATCGGTTTCATCCGTTTTTACCAAAAATTCGTTTCGCCTCTGACACCGCCAACTTGCCGTTTTTTGCCTACATGCTCCCAGTACGGAATCGAAGCGATTACACGCTTTGGTTTGTTTAAAGGGGGATATTTAACTATTAGAAGGATCTTAAAATGCCACCCGTTTCATCCAGGAGGTTTTGACCCAGTACCGGAAAAAAATAATCGAACAAAACGATACCGCTGATCAAAGTTTTTAAAAAGAGATCAAGGGGGTAAAGTTGTGCGAAAAAAAATAGCTGTGACGGCTCTGTTATTGCTTCTTGTGGCCGTACTGTCAGGCTGTAATGATATGAATCAGCCCATCACATCACACAGTACGGGCATATGGAATGAATATTTTGTATTTCCGCTATCATGGTTTATAACAACCATTGCTAATTTCTTCAACGGCAGTTATGGACTGGCTATTGCCATAGTAACAATCATCGTTCGGCTTGTTTTAATGCCGCTAATGGTAAAACAAACGAAAAATTCAATCGCTATGCAGGAAATACAGCCTAAGATAGCGAAATTAAAAGAAAAGTATAGTTCTAAAGACCAAAAGACTCAACAAAAATTGCAGCAGGAACAAATGAAGCTCTTTCAGGAGCATAACGTTAACCCGCTCGCGGGATGCTTGCCATTGATTATTCAAATGCCTGTTCTTATTGCGCTTTATCATGCAATTATGCGAACACAGGCTATCAAACACTCAAATTTCCTTTGGTTTAGTTTAGGTCATCCAGATCCATATTATATCATGCCAGTTGTTGTTGCAGCTGCAACATTTGTCCAACAAAAAGTGCTGTTAGGCAAGACGGGCAATGCAAATCCGCAAATGGCAATGATGACGTATATCTATCCAATTATTATCGGGGGCATGGCGATCTATTTTCCATCTGCTTTGGCCTTATACTGGTTGGTAGGTAACGTCTGGATGATTTTCCAAACCTACATTCTTTACAGCTCCAGAGATTCGAAAAAAAATAAGAAAAATGAAGTAGGGGGAGCGAAAAAGTGAGGGAAGTCACCAAGCAGGGTAAAACGATTGAAGAGGCGGTTACAACCGCGTTGGATACTTTAAAGGCAACTAAAGAAAACGTGATCATTGATGTACTTGAAGAACCAAAAAAAGGTCTATTAGGTGTTATTGGTGTAAAACCGGCACTTGTAAAAGTCACTTTAAAAACATTGCCAATAGATATTGCCATTGATTATTTAAAAAATATCATGTCGAAAATTGGCATGTCTGCTGATATTAAAGTTATTGAGCAAGACGACAGGAATATTGAGTGTCAAATTATGACACAAGATCCCGCCTTAATTATCGGAAAAAGGGGACAAACACTTAATGCTATTCAGTTTTTGGCTAATTTAGTCATTAATAAACACTCTGATCATAAAGTAAAACTGACTTTAGATGTTGAAAGTTATCGATTGCGGCGCAAAGAGTCTCTTGAACGTTTGGCGGGACGGACAGCCGAAAGGGTAACAAAATTTGGCCGTCCGGTTAAGCTGGATCCAATGCCGTCTTATGAAAGAAAGGTCATTCATACTGCCCTGCAAAGCAGCGACCGTGTAACAACGCGGTCCGAAGGTGAAGAACCTCAACGTTATGTTGTTGTTTTCCCTAAAGAATCATAAATAAATATAGCGAAAAGCACATGCCGAAAATGGCATGTGCTTTTTTTTGACTTAAGAAAAGTATAAATTTGAGATGCAAAAGGTGTATTAAGGTTGCTGAATTGCAATTTTTTTCATGGTGTTAGAAGTGCGGGAGGAAGAAGATGAAAGAGGGCCAATTAAATAACTTGTGGATAACTGAAATTAATTATGTTATAAAATAAGTTATCCACAAGCATAGAATAAAACACTTTATCCACAGGTGGTTTTGTGGTATCCTATATTGTTAGGGAACAAAAAAAGGCCGAACCGGAAATGTGGATAACTTGTATCGTATAGAAAGCATTTAAATAAATCATATAGATAATATAGTTCATTTACAAAAGAAAGAGGTGATAAATTTGGATATAGATACAATAGCAGCCATATCAACGCCAATGGGAGAGGGAGCTATTGCAATCATCAGATTAAGCGGACCCGAAGCCATTGAAATAGCTGATAAAATTTACAAAGGAAAAAAGAAACTTAAAGAGGCAGAAACGCACACAATTAATTATGGGAAAATAATAGATCCGGATACAAGTGATATTGTTGAAGAAGTTATGGTTGCTGTCATGAAAGCACCTAAAACATTTACACGCGAGGATGTTGTCGAAATCAACTGCCATGGCGGGCTAATGTCTGTTAACCGCGTTCTTGAATTAACCTTAAGTAAAGGCGCGCGTCTTGCCGAACCAGGAGAATTTACGAAAAGGGCTTTCTTGAACGGACGTATTGATTTATCACAGGCAGAGGCAGTCATGGATCTGATTCGTTCAAAGACAGACCGCGCAATGAATGTGGCTATGGGGCAAATGGAAGGACGGTTGTCAAAGCTGGTACAAAGCTTGCGGCAAACATTACTGGAAATTATTGCTTCAGTTGAGGTCAATATAGATTATCCGGAATATGATGCAGAGGAAATTACCAATGGAATACTACTTGAAAAAGCACAAATGGTTCGTGATAAAATTGAAGAGTTATTAGTTACTGCAAAACAAGGTAAAATATTGAGAGAAGGATTATCAACAGTTATTATAGGAAGACCTAATGTAGGAAAATCATCCTTATTAAATAGCTTAGTTCATGAAAATAAGGCGATTGTAACAGATATTCCGGGAACAACCAGGGATGTAATTGAAGAATACGTCAATATTCGCGGTGTTCCATTACGTTTAGTTGATACAGCGGGGATTAGGGAAACTGAGGATCTTGTTGAAAGAATTGGTGTCGAACGGTCTCGAAAAGTGTTAAAAGAGGCCGATCTTATTCTTTTATTGCTTAATTATAATGAGTCCTTAACAGATGAAGACCGTCAACTATTTAAAGCTATGGAAGGTATGGACGCGATAATTATCGTTAATAAAACAGACCTTGAACAAAACATTTCGCTTGATGAGGTAAAGGCACTTGCCGGAAACCGCCCGGTTATTACAACATCTTTATTAAAAGAAGAGGGTATTAATGACTTGGAGCAAGCCATTGCTTCACTGTTTTTTGAACAGGGAGTAGAAACGCAGGATGTTACCTATGTTTCCAATACCCGCCACATTGCCTTATTAAATCAAGCCAAAGAGGCTGTAAACGATGCGATAAACAGTATGTCACTCGGAGTCCCTGTAGATATGGCCCAAATTGATGTACGCAGATCATGGGAGATTCTCGGGGAAATTGTCGGCGATACGGTATCCGACAGCTTGATTGATCAGCTGTTTTCACAATTTTGCTTAGGAAAATAAACTGATATAGATTAACTTTTAAAATATCCTTAAAGGAGGGTTATGCAATGAAAACATTTAAAGCTGGAGAATATGATGTGATTGTTGTCGGTGCAGGCCATGCCGGTGTTGAAGCAGGCTTGTCTTCAGCCAGAATGGGTGCAAAAACGCTTATGCTGACAATTAATTTGGATGCCATCGCTTTTATGCCATGTAATCCATCAGTCGGCGGCCCGGCTAAAGGCGTTGTTGTACGGGAAATTGATGCTTTAGGCGGAGAAATGGGAAAAAATATCGATAAAACGCACATTCAAATGCGTATGCTGAATACAGGAAAAGGACCGGCTGTAAGAGCTTTGCGTGCACAAGCGGATAAAGTATTGTATCAACAAGAGATGAAAAAAACGCTTGAACAAACGGAAAACCTTACACTCCAACAAGGCATGGTTGAACGCTTAATTGTTGAGGATGGTGTATGTAAAGGTGTCATAACGAAGACTAACGCTGAATATCGTGCCAAAACAGTTATTATTACAACTGGCACATTTTTAAGAGGTAAAATTATTATTGGCGACCTGTCTTATGAAAGCGGACCGAACAACATGCAGCCATCCATTAATTTGTCTCACCATTTACAAGAACTTGGCTTTGATATTGTTCGTTTCAAAACCGGAACCCCGCCTCGTGTCAACAGCCGTTCAATCGACTATTCAAAAACTGAAATACAACCTGGCGACGCGGAACCTCGAGCGTTTTCATATGAAACAACGGAATTTATTACGGATCAAATTCCTTGCTGGTTAACTTACACAGGAGAAAAAACGCACGAAATTATTAATAACAATCTTCATCGTTCGCCGATGTACTCAGGAATGATTAAAGGAACCGGTCCTAGGTATTGTCCTTCGATCGAAGATAAAATCGTTCGCTTTAATGATAAGCCGCGGCACCAAATTTTCTTGGAACCTGAAGGACGAAATACAGAAGAAGTCTATGTACAAGGCTTGTCAACAAGTCTCCCGGAAGATGTACAGCGGGAAATGTTAACAACAGTACCGGGTCTTGAAAATGCTCAAATGCTCCGTGCCGGCTATGCCATTGAATATGATGCCATTGTTCCTACCCAACTTTGGCCAACGCTGGAGACTAAGAGGGTTAAAGGACTGTTTACTGCTGGACAAATCAATGGTACCTCCGGTTATGAAGAAGCAGCAGCTCAAGGCATTATGGCAGGTATTAATGCTGCGTGCACCGTATTAGGCAAAGATCCTGTTATTCTTGACCGTTCCCAAGCTTATATTGGTGTTCTTATAGATGACCTTGTAACAAAGGGGACAAACGAGCCTTACCGTCTATTAACGTCACGTGCGGAATACCGTTTGTTGCTGCGTCATGATAATGCTGATCTAAGGCTGACTGATATTGGCTACGATATCGGACTTATATCTGAAGAACGTTATAAAAAGTTCACAGAGAAGAAAGCCCTTATTAAAAAAGAACGTGAACGCTTATCACAAATATCAATTAAACCGACTGAAGAAGTACAAGCTCTTCTTAAAGAAAAGGGAGCGAATGAATTAAAAGAACCGGTTAAAGCCGATCATCTATTAAAACGTCCTGAATTGACTTACTATGATATTCTCAAACTTATTCCTGAGCCCGAGGAAACAATCACGGAAGATGTCGCTGAACAAGTAGATATTCAGACAAAGTATGAAGGGTATATCAGTAAGCAACTACAACAAGTTGAAAGAATGCGTAAAATGGACAATAAAAAAATCCCTTCAGATCTTGATTACTCAGCTATTAACGGTATTGCGACAGAAGCAAGGCAAAAACTGAGCCAAGTTAAACCATTATCTGTAGGTCAAGCTTCTCGTGTCTCTGGTGTAAATCCAAGCGATATTTCAATTTTACTTGTTTATCTGGAACAAGGTAAATTGGCTAAGGTTGCTGAATAAAAATGGAGGAAGCAATGGATAAGTTTACTAAGGTTTTAGAGGAGAAGGGGATAACCCTATCTCCTCATCAAATTAATCAATTCAAAAAGTACTATGAGTGCCTTATTGAATGGAATGAAAAAATGAATTTAACAGCCATAACAGATGAGGAACAAGTATACATAAAGCATTTCTATGATTCTCTTACACCAAGTTTTTATTTTGACCTAACCTCTGAATTGACCTTGTGTGATGTTGGTTCGGGAGCAGGATTTCCAAGCATTCCTTTAAAAATTGTTTTCCCCAATCTGAAAATTGCCATCGTCGACGCACTAAAAAAACGGCTGTCATTTTTAGATACTTTGGTCAAAGAACTTTCTTTAAATCATGTTACACTGTATCATGATAGAGCAGAGACTTTTGCAAAAAAAACAGAAATTCGCGAGACCTTCGATATTGTTACAGCCCGTGCTGTTGCTAAATTATCAGTACTCAGTGAATATTGTTTGCCGCTGACAAAGATAAACGGCACTTTTATTGCATTAAAAGGAGCAAGTGCCGAAGAGGAAATTAAGGCTTCACAAAAAGCAATAAAGGCCTTAGGTGGAAACATAAAAGATGTCCAAGCTTTACTTTTACCGGAGGAGCAAAGCCATCGCCACCTGATTTTTATAGATAAAATTGAAAAAACACCAAAAAAATATCCTAGAAAACCTGGGACACCAGGCAGAAACCCGTTGTAATCATAGATGGAAAAACGATTTTAATAACTTCTTGTCGTGTTTCACGTGAAACGATTTAAGTATGAAGGATTTAAAGCCTAAAAAGCGAAATTATTATTTGGGAAATAACGAAAAGGGTGGTGACATTTATGAAACATCCTTTTTCCAAAATATTTGGTCAAGGGGAAAGAGACGTGACTATTGATGAACTTGAACACGAACATGTTCAAGATATTGATATAAAAAATATCATCCCAAACCGTTTTCAGCCAAGAAGTGTTTTTAACAAAGAAAAGATTGAAGAGCTTGCACAAACTATCCAAACGCACGGGATTATACAACCGATCGTGTTAAGAAAAATTGATGATAAATATGAAATTATTGCCGGTGAACGGCGGTGGCGAGCGGTTACCTTTCTTGGTTGGAAAACTGTCCCCGCAATTATTAAGGAATTTGATGATGCTCAAACTGCTGCTGTTGCACTCATTGAGAACTTGCAGCGGGAAGAATTAACTGCAATTGAAGAAGCGGTGGCTTACTCTAAATTAATGGATATACACGGGCTTACGCAAGAAAGCCTTGCAATAAAACTTGGAAAAGGGCAGTCAACGATCGCAAATAAATTAAGATTGTTAAAATTACCAGACTCAGTACAAAATGCGCTTTTAGAAAAACAAATCACTGAGCGTCATGCCCGGGCATTAATCGGCCTGAAAGATGAAGAAAAACAAGAAAAACTTTTAAATGAAATTATTGAAAAACAGCTTAACGTGAAACAAACGGAAGAAAGGGTCAAAAAATTAAAAGAGGATCAGCCGGCGAAACCGAAAAAAAAGAAACGGGTATCGCTGAGCAAGGATATGAGAATAGCGGTTAATACAATAAGACAATCGGTAGGCATGGTTGAGGATACCGGCTTAAATATAGATACTGATGAACAAGATATGGGAGACTATTATCAATTTACGATAAAAATACCTAAAAAGTAATTTTGCCTTGTAAAATTTATTCAATGTCTGCAGGCAAATAAAGGTAGGTGAAATTGTGCAGTGGCCAAAATTCTAGCCATCGCGAATCAAAAAGGCGGTGTTGGCAAGACAACAACATCGGTGAATCTAAGCGCTTGTTTAGCATATTTGGGTAAAAAGGCTTTACTTGTTGATATGGATCCCCAGGGAAATGCTACGAGCGGTGTTGGTATCGATAAAGGCGATATAGATGAATGTATCTATGATGTATTAATAGAGGATGTTAATCCCAAAGATGTCATAAGACCGACAATCATAGAAAATCTTGAAATTATTCCTTCAACCATTCAATTGGCGGGAGCGGAAATTGAACTTGTACCAACTATATCAAGAGAAGTAAGGCTTAGCAGGGCGCTGGAAAAAATCGATAACCAATATGATTACATTATTATTGATTGTCCGCCTTCACTTGGATTATTAACAATTAATGCCTTAACTGCATCCAATGCTGTAATGATACCAGTCCAATGCGAATATTACGCGCTTGAAGGTTTAAGCCAATTATTAAATAATGTCCGTTTAGTCCAAAAGCATTTAAACAGTCACCTTCAGATTGAAGGTGTACTTCTTACTATGCTCGATGCAAGAACAAACCTTGGACTCCAAGTCATTGAAGAAGTGAAAAAGTATTTTCAAGACAAAGTCTATCAAACTATTATTCCTCGCAATGTAAGGCTGGGTGAAGCACCAAGTTATGGGAAACCAATTATCATCTATGATCCTAAGTCAAGAGGTGCTGAAGTATATCTTGAGTTGGCAAAGGAAGTGATGATGGATGAGTAGGGGATTAGGTAAAGGCATTAATGCTTTGTTTCCCACTAATGTCGTTGATGAGCAAGATTCCGTTCAGAAAATAAAAATTAAAGATCTAAGACCGAATCCCTATCAGCCGAGAAAAACATTTGACGACGAAACCATTAATGAATTAAAGACATCAATTGAAGAATATGGCATTATTCAGCCGCTTATTGTACGGAAAAGTATTAAAGGCTATGATATAGTGGCCGGCGAAAGAAGATATCGTGCAGCTATCGAGGCAAAATTAAAGGAAGTTCCTGCTGTTGTCAAAGACTTTACAGATAAACAAATGATGGAAGTCGCTCTCATTGAAAATCTTCAAAGGGAGAATTTAAATCCAATTGATGAAGCATTAGCTTACCGTAAACTTATGGATGAGCTTGGGGTAACCCAAGAAGAATTGGCAAAAAAATTAGGTAAAAGCCGCCCGCATATTACTAATCATATAAGGTTATTACAACTTCCTCAACCTCTGCAATCTCTGATAGCCGATGGGAAACTATCAATGGGACATGGCAGGACGCTTCTGGGATTAAAAGACAAAAAGAAACTGCCGGCGTTAGTTGATAAAATTATTAAAGATCAAATGAACGTTAGAGAATTAGAAAAGCTTATTCAAAAACTAAATCAAAACGTTTCGCGTGAAACACAAAAAAAAGACAAAATAAACCTTAATCCCGAATTAAAGCAGAAAGTGTCTTTATTAAGGGAAAAGTTTGGAACATCTGTTGCGATTAAGCCTGTAAAAAATAAAGATAAGGGCAAAATAGAAATTGAGTATTATTCGCAGGATGATTTAAACAGGTTAATTGAAATACTTGAAGGCCCGCAAACATAAGTTGATAAAAAACTTCTTTAATGAGCGTTGGCGAAGGTAAGCGACAGCATGAATATACATCTTTGCAGCTTTGTGACGAGAAATGGCGATGCTGCTATGAATAAACGTCGGCGTAGGAACGAGCAAAGCATCTCGGAAAAACAACGAGCTGCGACGAGAAGTGGCAATATTTTTTGAATAAGCTACGGCGAAGGAGCCAGCTACCCGAGTTAACATTTACAAAGTAGGTTTTTAAATTATGGTATTACTAGGGACAATCGTAAATACACTGGCAATTATTTTAGGTTCAATTTTAGGAAATATGTTAACAAGGATTCCAGAAAAAATAAAGCAAACAGTTACTCAGGGAATGGCACTTGTTATTGTTTTATTAGGTATACAAATGGGGCTGAAAACAGAAAATTCTTTGTATGTTATAGGTAGCTTAGTACTTGGCGGTATCATTGGTGAACTGTTTGATTTAGAAAGATTATTAAACCGATTTGGTTATTTTCTTGAAAAAAGAGTCGGAACAGGTAAAGATGGAAATATTGCAAAGGCATTTGTTACCGGCACACTCGTTTTTGTTGTCGGCGCCATGTCGATCGTAGGTGCGTTAGACAGCGGCTTAAGAGGCGATCATAGCGTCCTGTTCACAAAGGCTGTTTTAGATGGATTCCTGGCTTTAATTTTTTCGACAACATTAGGCATAGGGGTTATTTTTTCAGCTGTTTCAGTATTCCTGTATGAAGGGATCATTGCAATATTTGCAAAGTATATAGCAATGGTTATTCCCCATCCATTAATGGGACATTTTATCAATGAAATAACAGCAACCGGCGGCATACTTATCATAGCTATCGGTTTAAATTTACTCAATATCACTAAGATTAGAACAGCCAACCTTTTACCAAGCATTGTTGTTTGCGCATTGATTGTTTTGATCATTTATTATTGGAATATATCCTTTACATAAGGCACTCATTTTAAATCAATGGGTGTCTTTTTATTATTTATGTCTTCAAGTTTTTCTTAATCGTAATGTTTTCTTTAAAGTGTACTTTTTGTGTTATTAATTTATTTGTATGATTAGAGATTGCAAGATGAAGGCATTCGGAAATCACTTTTGCCATACTCATGACGAGACTTAATCTTGTATTTTGCAAAACGAAATACTCCATATAGCCGCTGACATTGACAATTCCGGTAATATGCATATTACCCACCGGTGAAAGCTTTTTATTAACCCCTGCCCCTGGCAATACAGGCCCCTCGCCAATTGAAATGGTACCAATATTGTTGTATTTGCCTAAGCAAGCATCAATAGCAATAATAAACGGTTCGGTGTAGGCATGGTTAATTTCCTGTAATTTTTCATCTAAATTGACAGCGTGAATCGGCTGTTCCAAAGTTCCGTAAACAGGATACTGATTGCCATTTAATTCTGTTAATTTTGTCCCGATAAGAGGACCTAATGAATCACCTGTTGACCGGTCTGTACCAATGCAGACAATAACAATGGGTACATCCTTATTATCAGGCAAAAGGTTTTCAATATTTTTAATCAACTTCATATGAGAAGGAAAATCATTGTAATGAATGCGGTTGTCAGACTTTTTTAATGCTGCAAACTTTTGTTTAAGATTCATAGGTTCCTCCCCTTAATAATAATACTTATAGTATACGGAATTTGTTGTATTTCTATACATGAGAAATGTTAATTTCGGAGGGGAAGAGACGCATGGTCAAAGCTGGACTGAAATGGATGTTTCTGATTAGCGGAACGTTAATTGGCGCGGGGTATGCTTCCGGCCGGGAATTATGGCAATTTTTTGGACAAGAAAGTGCCTTGGCCATCTTTATATTTACGATTCTTTTTATCATTTCGACGTATGTTATTATGAAGATTAGCTTTGATCAAAAAACGATGCATTATCTTCCGGTTTTAAAATATTTATTGGGCGATAAAATTGCGATGTTCTATGACTTTTTAATATTGCTTAATCTATTTTCTACAACGGTCGTTATGTTAGCCGGTGCCGGTACGTCGCTTGAAATCATGCATGTCCCGTATTGGCTTGGAGTGGCGTTAATTTGTATTTGTCTTATTTTATTATTTGTACGGGGTAATAAAGGAATGGTTCTAATGAATGCCATTGTCATTCCCCTGCTTATTCTTCTTCTAACCTATGTGCTTATTAAATTTATAGATACAACAGATCGTGTCCTTTCCTTTGATTGGCTTGAGCAATCCAATTGGCCGTCGGCATTTACATTTACCGCGCTAAATATCTTACCGGTTGTTGCTGTTTTGTCAGCTGTTGGACGAGATGTAAAAACAAAAGGTGAAATATGGATAGCAAGCATTGGTAGCGGTTTAATATTTGGCGGTATGTCCTTTTTATATAACCAATCCTTAGTTAAAATGATTAATGAAATAAGACTCTATGAAATTCCATTATTTATATTTGTTAAATCATATCCTTACACCATGACTATCATCATGTCATTTTTATTATTAACTGCTATTTATACAACATCAGCTGCAGGTGTGTTTGGGTTGATTACACGGTTTGAAAATTATTTCCGTGCACCGTTATGGAAACTTGCCCTTGTATTCATTTTATTGATGCTTCCGCTGACAACTTTCGGGTTTTCAACACTCGTTGCAGTTTTATACCCGATTTATGGCGTTTTAAATCTTTATTTGCTTGCTGCAATTTTAATATATCCAATTATTCACCGGCTTGACAATAATCATAAAATCTATAAAGAGTAAAACCAAATTTAAAAATAAATTAAAATATAATTGATTATTTATTGCAGTTTGTTCTATAATACAAATTATAAATCAAAAAGTTACGATAATGATAAACAGTGATGATGGAAAAGAGTATCTAAAGCAAACTTGATGACAAGCGACTAGGGATGGTGGAAGCCTAGACAAGACTTTAGAGAAGGGCGTTCCTGAGCTGCGGCAATAAAAAAAGAGGGTACGCTTTGCGTACCAATTAGGGTGGAACCGCGTGAGCTGGAGCTCTCGTCCCTAGGCTGAGCGCCTTAGGGATGAGAGCTTATTTTAATTTCTAGGAGTGATTGAAATGACTGTAACAATGGATCAAATTGTCAATCTTGCCAAACAAAGAGGATTTATTTTCCCTGGTTCAGAGATTTATGGCGGATTAGCTAATACATGGGATTACGGCCCGTTAGGTGTTGAATTTAAAAATAATGTAAAAAGAGCTTGGTGGAAAAGGTTTGTACAAGAATCTCCCTATAATGTAGGTTTAGATTCAGCTATTTTAATGAACCCAAAGACATGGGAAGCCTCAGGCCATTTGACTAACTTTAATGATCCTATGATTGATTGTAAGCAATGTAAAAGCCGTCATCGTGCCGATAAACTGATCGAAAGCCAATTAGATGACTCGCAGCTTGATCAGCCTGTTGATGGCATGCCTTTTGAAAAAATGGAAGAACTCATTAAAAAGTATCATATTAATTGTCCGGATTGCGGTGCGCATGATTTTACTTCGATTCGACAATTTAACCTTATGTTTAAAACGTATCAAGGTGTTACCGAAACAAGTGCCGATGAAATTTATATGCGTCCGGAAACGGCGCAAGGCATTTTCGTCAATTTTAAAAATGTGCAAAGAACGATGAGGAAAAAGCTGCCGTTTGGCATAGCACAAGTTGGTAAGTCATTCCGTAATGAGATTACACCAGGAAACTTCACCTTTAGAACAAGAGAATTCGAACAGATGGAGTTGGAATTCTTCTGCAAGCCTGGCGAAGAAATGAAATGGTTTGATTATTGGAAGACGTATTGTAAAGATTGGTTAATTTCCCTTGGCATGAACGAAGAAAAATTAAGATTAAGGGATCATTCTGAAGAAGAGCTTTCACACTACAGCAATGCAACAACAGATTTCGAATATAAATTCCCATTTGGCTGGGGAGAGTTATGGGGAATTGCATCAAGAACTGACTTTGATTTGAAACGCCATATGGAAGTTTCCGGGGAAGATATGAATTACATTGACCAGCAAACGAATGAACGTTATATTCCTTATTGTATCGAACCGGCATTAGGCGCGGACCGTGTCACTTTGGCTTTCCTCATTGATGCTTTTGAAGAAGAGAAAATTGGAGAAAATGACAGCCGCCATGTGCTTCATTTGCATCCGGCGCTTGCACCTTACAAAGCAGCAGTGCTTCCTTTATCTAAAAAATTAAAAGATGAAGCCCAGCAAGTTTTTGCTGATCTTTCCAAAGATTATATGGTTGATTATGATGAAACAGGATCAATTGGTAAAAGGTACCGACGCCACGATGAAATCGGCACACCATTCTGTATTACCTATGACTTTGACTCAAAAGAAGACGGCCAAGTAACCGTTCGCGACAGAGACACAATGGAGCAAGTCCGTATGCCGATTAACGAACTAAAGGCATTCTTAGACAGCAAAGTTAACTTTTAAAAGGTTAGGGGTGAGCTTATGAGTCAACAAGAGGTTTCGTTTGATTTAAATGATATTGTAGAGATGAAAAAGCCGCACCCATGTGGAACAAATAGATGGAAAATCATTCGTATGGGCGCTGATATCAGGATTAAATGCCAAGGGTGCGACCATAGTGTTTTGATTCCAAGGAGCCAATTTAAGAAAAAGTTAAAAAGAGTTGTTACCGAAGAAGAATAAAAAGTTTAAGTCGAAATTTCCCAGGAAATAGCGAATCAGCGCGATAGAATAGAAAGCAAACTGATAAATAAAAGAGGGTTAATAGCCCTCTTTTTTGTACGTTGTAATCTGGCTGTAAGTTGTCACTTGTATTTTATCTGGCCAGTCCATATAATTGGAATGGACTGTCATTGAGCGATTATATGAAGGAGTGTGGACGATGGCGTTAACGACAGGAATTGTTGGCTTACCTAATGTTGGTAAATCAACCTTATTTAATGCTATAACACAAGCTGGCGCAGAGTCAGCAAACTATCCATTTTGTACAATTGATCCAAATGTCGGCATTGTGAATGTACCTGATGAGCGTCTTGAAAAACTGACAGAGATGTATCAACCAAAGCAAACAATTGCAACTACCTTTGAGTTTACGGACATTGCCGGATTAGTTAAAGGGGCAAGCAAAGGTGAAGGTTTGGGCAACCAATTCCTGGCGAATATACGTCAAGTTGATGCTATTTCACATGTTGTCAGATGCTTTGAAGATAAAAATATTACCCATGTCTCCGGTAAAGTAGATCCTATAGATGATATTGAAACAATTAATCTGGAATTAATTTTGGCTGATTTAGAATCTATTAATAAGCGGATTGACCGCGTTGGAAAATTAGCCAAGCAAAAGGATAAAGAAGCTGTTGTTGAATTTTCTGCTCTCGCTAAATTAAAAGAAGCCTTTGAAAATGAACAAACTGCCAGAAGTGTTGAATTAACAGAAGATGAGGAGCATGCGGTTAAACACTTAAATCTGTTAACGCAAAAGCCTGTATTATATGTTGCTAACGTATCGGAAGAAGATATTCTTTCACCTGAAGACAACGAGTTTGTCAAACAAGTCAAAGACTTTGCTGAGAAGGATGGTTCAGAAGTTGTCGTTATTTCTGCAAAAATTGAATCGGAAATAGCAGAATTAGAAGGGGAAGAGAAACAAACTTTTCTGGAAGAACTGGGCATTGAACGTTCAGGCCTCGATCAGCTTATTGAAAAGGCTTATAATCTTTTGGGGCTGGCTACTTATTTTACAGCGGGCGAAAAAGAAGTCCGTGCCTGGACTTTCCGACAAGGTATGAAGGCGCCGCAGGCTGCGGGTATTATTCATACTGATTTTGAACGGGGTTTTATTAGGGCAGAAGTTGTTTCTTATGAAGATTTAATGGCTGCCGGATCACTCTCCGGTGCAAAGGAAAAAGGAAAGTTACGGCTTGAAGGAAAAGAATACATTGTCCAAGATGGAGATATTATCCACTTCAGATTTAATGTATAATTTACAGTCTAATCTTGTAGAGGATGTTCAAAAAGTCCGGGAAAAAGTGCTGTCGAATTTCCGCGTCAGCTTGCTCCTCCGCTCCTCACGTATTAAAAGTATACGCTCCGGTGCTCGGAGACTGCGCTTCCTTGAACTTCTCGGCTCTTTTTGTCCTCCTTTTTGAACACGTACTTGTAGAACCATTTTGGATTTGCTATAATAGATATCTGTGAGTGAGAAGACTTGCTCTCTGCTCCATAATGGAGCCGTTTAGACCAAAGGGAGGTGACTAACGTGCGTAAATACGAAATTATGTATATTCTTCGTCCGGATCTTGATGAAGAAAGCGAGAAAGCAGCTAAAGAAAAGCTTGCCGGCATCTTAACTGACAACGGTGCTGAAGTTAATAAAGTAGACGAAATGGGTAAACGCCGCCTGGCTTATGAAATCAAGGACTATAACAATGGCGTTTATACTGTCCTTTATGTAACTGCTGGAAATGAGGCTATCAATGAATTTGATCGTCTTGTAAAAATCAATGACGATGTTCTGCGTTTCATGGTTATCAGCGATGAGCGTGAATAATCTTTTTTAATGGGGAGAGGTTCTGATGATTAATCGAGTGGTATTGGTTGGCCGGTTGACGAAGGACCCCGAGCTTAGATATACGCCTAATGGTGTTGCAGTAGCTAACTTCACCATTGCAGTCAATCGTCCTTTTACGAATCAACAGGGCGACCGTGATGCTGATTTTATTCAAGTTGTCGTCTGGCGCAGACAAGCTGAAAATGCCGCCAATTACTTGAATAAAGGAAGTTTGGCAGGAGTGGACGGCCGCCTGCAAACGCGAAGCTTTGAAAATAACGAAGGCCGCCGGGTTTACATTACAGAAGTTGTCGCTGACAGCGTGCAATTTTTGGAGCCGAAGGGTTCGAGTTCCAGGAATAATAACAACTTTGGAAATGACTTTCAGCCAGGACCGCCAAGAGATAACAATAACCAAAATCATAATCAAAATCAGGACTATAAAAACCCGTTTGATGATGATCCATTTGCGAATGATGGTAAGCCGATTGATATTTCGGATGATGATTTACCATTTTAAAATAAGAGTTCAAAGCGGGGATGACTTTCCTCACGCTTTTTGAACAGCGTATTGAACGGATAAAAAAAGAATAAAGGAGGAATGTGAAATGGCACGTCGCGGACGCGGTAAACGTCGTAAAGTTTGTTATTTTACAGTGAATAACATCACTTATATCGATTACAAAGACGTTGACCTTCTCAAACGTTTCGTTTCAGAACGCGGTAAAATTTTACCTCGTCGTGTAACTGGTACAAGTGCAAAATACCAACGTCAATTGACTCGTGCAATCAAACGCGCTCGTCAAATGGCTCTTCTGCCATACACAACTGAGTAAATAAATAAGAACACAGCAGTCATGACTGCTGTGTTTTTAATTTATGTTTGTATATGTCCAGATACTTTCTCTGATTTAAAGTTTTTATTACGCTGAAAAGGGCATCAGTGTTTAACATGATTATCTCATTATCATTGTCCTTTATGACAGATGACACGATTGATTTTAAATCCTCAGAAAGAAAATCTTTTTCCAGCGATACGTGATTAAATTTATTTATTTGATTGACGTTTTGAACAGTAAGAGTAATTTTTCGATTATGATATGATGTTATAACATATTTCCCGCTGCTTTTGCTTGTTAAGGGCGGTTCTGAGACGCCAAAAACGTTATAAAGGTCTGCAACGGGAATAATATCGTTTCTGTGACGAATGAATCCTTTAAAAAAACGGTGGCAATGGGGGACGTTGACAACGGGAAGGGGTTCAATGATTTCCATTATGTGATGGATATCGAGCCCGATAACCTTGTTTCCAATATTGAAAGTCATTATTTCATTCACAGATACGTCAGTATAGGGCATTAAATCACCTCGTAACAATAGACAATAACTCTATTTATTATTTCGGCGAAAAAACCCGGATTTTTAACACTTTAAGAAAGTATAAATTTGCAGCACAGATGATAATTCGACGAAGGGGCAAATTTTAGGTATAAAGTATAAGCGCAACTAAGCAGTTGCCTGCGCCTTTACGGCTTGGCACCAGTCAAGTTTTCTTTATTTATTTATTTGTTTGGATGTTTTTCCGGATACCAAGGGTTTAAATGGATGAGGACTTCTTCAACGTCTTCGTTTTTTTTCATAATTGTATTACGAATTTTTTTCGTAACATTATGCCCTTCCTGGATGGTCATATTTCCAGGTACACTAATTCTTACATCAACTAAAATATAATTGCCATGCTCCCTTGCCCGAAGGCGGTCAATTCGCTTGACTTCCGAAAAGGATAAAATAATATCGCTGTACCCATCTTGCTTTTCTTGTGAAACACTGCTTTCCATTAGAACATTGACGGAATCCGCTCCCATTTTAATGGCGACTTTTAAAACGAGGATAGAGACAATAATACCTGCGAGCGGATCTCCATAAGCCGCAAGCGAAATATTAAATATGTCGCCGACCCAGGCAATGCCAAGTCCGATAACAGCAGCAAAGGAAGCATAGACGTCGGCAAGGTGGTCATAAGCGGTAGCAAGCAAACTCTTGCTCTTATCTCTTTTACCAATCTTGATCGTGTAAATATACAATAAATATTTCCAAACGAGTGAAACAAGCGCTGCTGCAAAGGCCCATAAGCTGATGTTTACTGCCGGTTTTAATAAAGACATCACTGACTCATAAATTAGAAATAAAGCGGCAAGCCCTAAAATGATCGCAATCATACCCGAAGCAATATCCTCAGCCTTGCCATGTCCATATGGATGTTCCTTATCAGCCGGCTGCTTAGAGAGTTTCATGGAACTTAGGGTTGCAATCGAGGCAATTACATCACCGCCGTTATGCACACCGTCAGCAATCAGTGCGGTACTATGGAAAATAGCTCCGACAAGGATTTTCAAAACGGTTAATAAAAAATTACTAATTAAACTAATCCATGCTGCAAATAATTTTGAACCTTGTACAGGCATGATTGAATCACCCCATTGAATTTGCCTTAAGGCAAAATAAAACCGACCCCGTATTATGGTCGGCATTTTCTTTATAATATATGTTATGTAAAATGATTTTATAAAAGGTCATAACAGCACCTGCTCAAAGTTTAAAGAATGTTTTAGATCATTCAATGATCTAAAGTGTAACTTAAGTATAAAGAAATCTTACTAAAACTTCAATAGAATACCATTTTAAATTCAGGTTAAAATATGATAACTTTGCATTTTGTATAGACTTTTGTATAGTAGATGTTATAGCATTATTTTTATATGCTTATTAATGATAAAGCTTAATCCTTTTAAAAATTAACAAAAGGATTTTTTATATAGGGGGTGTGTTCGGGGCTGGGACAAATATTTTCCTGACCTTTGAACAGTCTTTATATTAATGTGGAATTAGAGGTGGCGTTAATTAATGAAGCAAACAAGGGTTCTTGCTGAAGGAGCACTGTCTACCGCAATTTTTCTATGTATTTTTTTAATAACAACATACATCCCGTTTGTCAGTATTATTACAATGTGGTTCCTGCCGCTGCCGATAATCTATTTTACAGCGAAAAACAGCTTGAAACCAGGTATTTTGGTGTTAATAGTTTCTTTGCTTTTATCGCTGCTTCTTACAGGGATTTTGCCGCCTGTTATGGCTTTGTATTTTCTGCTTTCCGGATTAGTCATGGGCTATTTATTGCATTTAAAAAAATCTGCATTGGTGATATTATTAGGCGGAAGCTTAGCTAATATTTTTGTTATTATCTTACTTTATGGAGTGGTCGTCACTTTCTTCCATATAGACCCTATGGAAATGATAAAGCAAATGATGACAAAGTCTTTTGATACAGCCCAAAAACTGAGTGGTTCATTTCAGCAAGATGCCAAAAAGGAAATGGATATTTTACGGCAAAGCATGAATATGATGACTTATATGGTGCCTGCTGTAATGGTTATAACGGGTGTTTTCAATGCCTTAATCACTGAATTGGTCAGTACGCCTATCCTGAGAAGATTGCGCGTTGACTTTCCGAAATGGCCGCCGTTTAGAGAGTGGCGCTTTCCAAGAAGTCTTATCTGGTATTTCTTAGCCGCCTTGATTATCGAGCTTTTCGGTCATCTTGAGCCAAATCAATGGCTGTTTACTGTAGTGGTTAATGTTTATGCAATCCTTGAACTTGTGGTGATGATTCAAGGCTTTGCTTTTATCTTTTATTTATGTTACGCGAAAAATATCCATACATCTGTACCGATTATTGTAGTAATTATTTCCTTATTAACAGGACCGATCTTACTTTATATTATTCGCGTATTAGGTATAATTGATTTAGGTTTTGATTTAAGAGCGCGGCTGAAAAAGAAATAAATGCTCATTAAACAGTAGGAGCTGACAGTATGCCGAAACAACTTAAACATCGTTGGCGTAAAGATCAGCTAATAGTCCTTGGAGTATTATGTATCATATATATCGCCTTTACAGCCATTTTTAATTGGATTATTGGCTTAGTAGGGATTATTTTATTAGCTGTTATCTTTTATTGGGTCCTTCGCAACGATGCTGCGTATAAGAAAGATTTAGAAGCTTATATTAGCACGTTGTCTCATCGTTTAAAGAAAGTCGGCGATGAGGCATTGCTGCAAATGCCGATCGGAATTATTCTGTATGATAATGATCATAACATTGAATGGATGAATCCTTATATGGTCTCTCTAACCGGCGGAGAATCCTTTCTGGGTAATTCTTTAAATTTGGTTTCTGAAGCCCTCATCCCTATTATAAAAGGGGATTCCGAGGAAGAGGTTATCAAGATTCAGAAGCGGCGTTATTGTGTGACGTTTAGACGTGAAGAACGGCTTCTTTATTTTTCCGATGTCACAGAACTGACAGACATTGAAGCACGTTATAACAATGAACAGTCAGTCTTTGCTATTATATATCTTGATAATTATGATGAAGTGACGCAGGGAATGGAAGATCAGGTCAAAAGTAACATTAATAACGATATAACGGCTATGATTAAAGATTGGGGAGCCGATTACGGTATTTATTTAAAACGCTTTTCTTCGGACAAATTTTTTGCTGTTTTAAACCAACAAATATTAAAGGAACTTGAGAAATCAAGGTTTAGTATTTTGGATAATGTACGTGAATTAACAACACAAAGCCATGTGCCATTAACGTTAAGCATAGGTATCGGTTCTAACATGCATTCGTTAACCGAGTTAGGTCAGCTTGCTCAATCGGCATTGGATCTTGCTTTAGGGCGAGGAGGGGACCAGGTTGCGATTAAAGAACCGCATGGCAGAGTGAAGTTTTTCGGCGGTAAGTCCAATCCTGTTGAAAAGAGAACCCGGGTAAGAGCAAGGGTTATTTCCCACGCGTTATCAGAGCTCGTATCTGAAAGTGATCAAGTGATCATTATGGGACATAAACAGCCCGATATGGATTCGATTGGCTCGTGCATCGGGATCATGAAGATTGCCAAGGCTAATGACAGGAAAGCAAGCATCGTTCTTGATCCTGAGAATTATGGAACTGGCGTCATCAGGCTTATTGAAGAAATACGGAATAAAGATGAATTATGGAATAAATTTATTTCACCGGAAGAAGCTATAGATCGCATCACAGCACGGACGCTTGTTGTTGTTGTCGATACAAGTAAGCCGTCAATGGTTATGGAGCCTAAACTTTTGTCAAAGTCGGAACGTATCGTTGTTATTGATCATCACCGCAGGGGCGAAGAATTTATCAGTGATCCGATCCTTGTATACATGGAGCCTTATGCTTCATCAGCTTCAGAATTAATTACAGAACTGCTTGAATATCAGCCTAAGACATTAAGTCTTGATCTCATCGAAGCAACATCTATGCTTGCAGGCATTACCGTAGATACAAAGAGTTTTACATTCAGAACGGGTTCAAGAACTTTTGATGCTGCCTCTTATTTGCGCAGTCATGGCGCTGATACTGTCCTGGTTCAAAAATTATTGCGTGAGGACCTTAAGCAGTATAAACGGCGTGCAAAGCTGATTAAGAACAGCGAAATTTATAATGACAGCATTGCGATTGGCATGGGAGAACAAGATGAAAAATATGATCAAGTACTCATTGCCCAAGCGGCCGATATATTACTGTCAATGGATGGCATACGGGCGTCATTCGTTATTGCACTTCGGCTGGACGGAAAAGTAAGCATAAGTGCCCGTTCTCTTGGAGAAATCAATGTACAATTGATTATGGAAAGTCTGGGAGGCGGCGGCCATTTAACAAATGCCGCAACCCAGTTTGAAGATATAAGTCTTGAAGAGGCTAAGGAAAAACTGCAATCTACTATTAATGAGTATATTGAAGGGGGAGAAGAAGAATCATGAAGGTGATTTTTTTAGAAAATGTCAAAGGCAAAGGAAAAGCTGGAGAGGTAAAGGATGTTTCTGAAGGTTATGCACGCAATTTTCTTTTCCCAAAGAAATTAGCAGTAGAGGCTAATAAAGGCAACATGAAGCAGCTGGAAATTAAGAAGAAGGGCGAAGAAAAGCGCGCGGAAGAAGAACAAAAGCAAGCAGAAGAACTCAAAAATCACATTGAGAACTTAAATATTGAATTAAAGGCAAAGTCCGGAGAAGGCGGCCGTCTATTCGGTTCTATTACCAGCAAACAAATTGCACAAGCTCTGAAAAGCAAAAACATTAAAGTTGATAAAAGGAAAATAGAGTTAAATGAACCGATTAGAACACTCGGGTACACTGATGTACCTGTTAAGCTTCACCATAATGTTACAGCGACTTTGAAGGTTCATGTCACTGAACAATAAAAAGGTAACTTCTACAAGAGGAGATTTATATATATGAGTGACTTATTTGCGGACAGAACACCTCCGCATAGCATTGAAGCTGAACAGGCTGTTTTGGGGGCGATATTCCTTGAGCCCCCGGCTATTGTCACGGCTTCGGAAGTGCTCATACCTGAAGATTTTTACCGGGCAGCACATCAAAGCATCTATGCCGTGATGCTGGAATTAGCCGAACGTGGAGAGCCTGTTGATGTTATTACGGTAACCTCTGAACTTCGTAATCAGAAAAGACTTGATGAAGTCGGGGGTGTTTCTTATTTAAGCGAGCTTGCGGATTCAGCACCGACAGCCGCGAACATTGAATATTACAGTGAAATAGTCGAAGAAAAGTCATTGCTAAGGCGGTTAATACGTACGGCAACAAGCATTGTTTCAGACGGCTATACTCGGGAAGATGAAGTTGACAGCATACTGGATGATGCTGAAAAGACAATTCTGGAGGTTGCTCAACGGAAAAGAGCGAGCGCCTTTCAATCTATTAAAGATGTATTGATAGAAGCCTATGATAATATAGAGATGCTGCAAAACCGTAAAGAGGATATAACGGGCATCCCTACAGGATTTATCGAATTAGACCAAATGACTGCCGGATTCCAAAAAAATGACTTAATAATAGTGGCGGCACGGCCATCAGTTGGTAAAACAGCATTTGCCTTAAATATAGCTCAAAATGTTGCAACGAAAACAGATGATAATGTAGCGATTTTCAGTCTTGAAATGGGCGCCCAGCAGCTCGTGATGCGTATGCTTTGTGCAGAAGGCAACATTGATGCGCAAAGACTCAGAACAGGGCGCTTGGAAGAAGAGGATTGGCAGAAACTGACGATGGCAATGGGCAGCCTGTCCAATGCCGGTATTTACATTGATGATACACCGGGTATCAGGGTCAATGATATACGGGCGAAATGCCGCCGTCTGCAACAGGAAAAAGGGCTGGGCATGATTTTAATAGACTACCTGCAGCTCATCCAAGGCAGCGGCTCCAGCCGTTCTGAGAGCCGCCAACAGGAAGTCTCGGAAATCTCACGGACATTGAAGGCTATTGCCCGGGAATTAAATGTCCCTGTCATTGCCCTCTCTCAGCTGTCCCGTGGTGTTGAAGCAAGGCAGGACAAGCGTCCGATGATGTCTGACATCCGTGAATCGGGAAGTATTGAACAAGATGCGGATATCGTTGCCTTCCTGTATCGTGATGACTATTATGACAAAGAATCAGAGAAACAGAATATCATAGAAATCATTATTGCTAAGCAGCGTAACGGTCCGGTCGGCACAGTTGAACTGGCTTTTATCAAGGAATATAACAAGTTTGTTAATCTTGACCGGAAACACAATGAAAGCGATATGCCGCCTGGCGCATAATTTTCCTCCGCAATTTGCGGAGGATTTCTTTTTAGAAAATGAAAATGTTAGACGACCTAAATTCATAGCACCAATAATTTAAATCAAAACAAAAATACTTTTTATGTATGGTTTTTGCTGTTAAGATAAATAATGTTATACATACATAACAATTATTAAAAACAACAAAATATCGAACAATAAAGTTAGTAATATAATTTAATGTTCGTTTTTTCATTGACTTTTAATGCTTAAACTTGATAAACTTAATGTGTTGTTTAGAGAATGATATTTACTTACAGTGTGTGTCCAAAGGGAGGACAAACAGGGCCGACACTGGCTAAAAACGTCACGTCCATGTGACAACGCCAGTACTAGCACGTCCTGTGCGTCGGAAGTTCGAGGCGCGGAAGCCGTGAGAACCGGAGCGGCGCAACGAAGAAATTCGACAGCCATGTTTCCCGGACTCTTTGGATATCCTCTACATTTTGATAAATTTGGGGGCGTTACAATGTCTTCTGTAGTAGTCGTAGGAGCTCAATGGGGCGACGAAGGGAAAGGTAAAATCACTGACTATCTTTCTGGAAATGCTGAAGTTGTTTCTCGCTATCAAGGCGGCAACAACGCTGGTCATACAATTGTTTTTAATGGCAAGAAGTACAAACTGCATCTGATTCCATCAGGAATTTTTTATGATGATAAGATTTGTGTCATTGGCAATGGCGTTGTTGTTGATCCAAAAGCATTAGTTGAAGAAATTAAATATCTGCACGATAACGGTATTTCAACAGACAACCTTCGCATCAGCAACCGTGCTCACTTAATCTTGCCTTATCACATTAAACTTGATATTGCCGCAGAAGAAAGCAAAGGTTCAAATAAAATTGGCACAACAAGAAAAGGTATCGGCCCGGCTTATATGGATAAAGCAGCACGTGTCGGCATCCGGATGGCTGACCTTTTAGAGCCGGAAACATTTAAAGAAAAGCTTGAGAAAAACTTAGAAGAAAAGAACAGGCTTTTAGAAAAAGTTTATGAAACAGACGGTCTCCGTTTGGAAGATATTCTTGATGAATATTTAGGTTACGGTGAAGAAATTAAATCTTATGTATGCGATACATCCGTTGTTTTAAATGATGCGCTTGATCAAGGCAAAAGAGTTTTATTTGAAGGTGCACAAGGTGTTATGCTTGATATAGACCAAGGTACGTATCCATTTGTTACTTCATCAAATCCTGTTGCAGGCGGCGTCACAATTGGTTCCGGCGTAGGCCCTTCTAAAATCAAGCATGTTGTCGGTGTTACTAAAGCTTATACAACAAGAGTCGGTGACGGCCCGTTCCCTACTGAGTTAAATAATGAAATCGGCGATCGCATCCGTGACGTTGGCAATGAATACGGAACAACAACAGGCCGTCCTCGCCGCGTCGGCTGGTTTGACAGCGTCGTTGTCCGTCATGCCCGCCGTGTCAGCGGTATGACAGACCTATCTTTAAACTGCTTAGATGTTCTCTCAGGTCTTGATACGGTAAAGATTTGTGTGGCATACAAATATAACGGTAAAACGATCGAAGAATTCCCGGCAAGCCTAAACATCCTTAGCAAATGTGAACCAGTTTATGAAGAAATGCCAGGCTGGAAAGAAGACATTACGAACGCAAAAACATTATCAGACCTTCCTGAAAACGCAAGGCACTATGTTGAACGCGTATCTCAGCTGACTGGTATTCCTTTATCCATTTTCTCTGTCGGTCCGGATCGTGAACAAACACGCCTTGTCCGTGGTGTGTTTGCATAAATAAAGCTGTTTAGAGGCGCCAGTACAGGTTGCAACTGGTGCCTTTAAAATTTTTTTAAAAAACCCCTTGCATTTATTTTTTAAGGTGATATAATTAATTATGTTGTCGCGTTAAGTAATAACTTACCTCGGCGGTATAACTAAAACTGCATTTTAACTAGAAGAGGAAGAGACAGTTTAACGACTGCGTTCTTCATTGATTATCATCGCGGGGTGGAGCAGTCTGGCAGCTCGTCGGGCTCATAACCCGAAGGTCGCAGGTTCAAATCCTGCCCCCGCAACCAATATTTATCTAACGAACTACGTCGAATAAATTTCATGTTCGTTTTATATCTGAGTGTTTTAGTGCAACCAATCTAGAAATTAGAAGTAGAGATAAAGCTTTTCAGAGAAGAATAGTCTTTTTTCTAACGTCCAACATCTTATACATATATTACTTCTTATGAGAGTTTGTCTAACATCTAGGAAGGTCCCGTGGTGTAGTGGTTAACATGCCTGCCTGTCACGCAGGAGATCGCCGGTTCAAATCCGGTCGGGACCGCCATACATAAGTAAACGTTTGTGGCTCGATAGCTCAGTCGGTAGAGCAGAGGACTGAAAATCCTCGTGTCGGCGGTTCGATTCCGTCTCGAGCCACCATTTATTGCAAATTCAGCACGCTGTCCCATGACAGCGTGCTTTTTGGCAGTTAGTTACAAATTTTTAAAAACAGATTTATGATATGTTAAATCGATGGTCTTTCCTTTTACACTCCAGTTAATTCCTATCTCATTCGGTAACATCCAATGATCATAACAGTTAATTAAGGTTTCCTCTAGGCCATCTACCCAAATTAAATTTGTTGCTTTATCCCGTTTAATTAATTCTTTTGGAAAATTAGGAATATCAGTGACCGACTCCTGCATAGCATTGATAGATAAAGTGTGCGGGAAAGAAGCTTCCGGTCCGCAAAGGATGTCTTGATTTCCCTTTAAAATAGCTTCAATACATGTCTCGAATTTTTGCAAATGATTTTTTTCCGGATCGGTGTATCTTTTTTCTGTGCCATCATGAAAGCGGGCAATAACATCGGTTTTGTCTTCCATTGAATAGGTGATGGTTGCTTTTTCAAACTCCAAGGTAAACTTAGGGCCGATTTCGTCTTTAACAGGATGAGCGGCGTAAAATAAAATATCGATATTATCTTCTGTCTGTGCTTTAACGGCGCAAGTATCGAAATTTTCAATTTGGTTGGCGCGGTAAAGTTCAGCTGTTAAATGGGTTAAGCGGGCACTTTCATCGGTTTTAGAACCTAAAAGATAAAACATATGATGCAAAAAGTGAGCTGTTGCATTATTCGCCACGCTGTCCAAAATTAATTCGCCATTTTGGTTGCGTTTTTTTCCTGCCCAAGATGCACGATGATAATAATCTTCATTTCGTGGCCAAAGAACCATTGTTTTTAAGCGTTTAGGCTTTCCGAAAACTCCGTCAATAATATCCTGTTTAAGTTGTTGAACAGAAGAAGTAAACGACCAGTTGAATCCAATAGCAACAAATTTTTTGGTTCGGTTGCGTGTATTGATGATCATTTCAGCATCCTTGGCACTTGCACTCATCGGCTTCTCACAAAGTACGCTGCTGCCGTGATTTAAAGCATAACACGTTTGCGACGCATGAAAGTTAATAGGTGTAGAGATAATAGCTAAGTCAGCTGAATGCTTTTTATAAAAGTCTTCAATTGATGTATAAACAGGAATATTGTTTTCCTTAATCCAATCATAATGCTCGCAATTTTCCGGATGCGGATCTACGACACCTGCTATGGACACATTGTTTGGAAGGCTATTGTTCATGATACGGTTAACGTATAAATTTCCATAGCCCCCGATGCCAACTAAGACAACTGAAACAGATTTTACCATGACTTTTACTCCTTACATGAAGAAGTCTATGATCAATACAATCATAGACTTCAGCTATTTTTATTAGACCGGGTTAAAAATTTTAAACGTATTAACGATGTATCTAGACAAGTTCCAGAAAGCGTTCTTTTGTAAGTTTAAGGGTCTTATCACAAGGCATTTCCCAAATCTTATCGTTAAGAATTTCAACTTCGATTGGACCATTGTAGCCCGCGTCTTCTACAGCATGGCGAATACGTTTCAATTCTATCACACCATCGCCCATCATTCCTCTTGAGGTTAGCGGATTTCCTGCATCTTTACACCAGTCATTGACATGGAAACCTAATATATGTCCTGAAGAGCGTTCTATTTCCTCATAAAGCTTAGGATCCCACCATACATGGTAGACATCGATAACAACGCCTACCTGAGGAGATGAAATGCGCTCTGCTATATCATTTGCTTGCCCTAATGATACGATCACAGAACGGTCAGCGGCAAATGAAGGATGAAGCGGCTCAATCCCTAATTTAACACCGGCCTGCTCTGCATATGGAATAAGCGCTTCTATACCTTCTTCCACCATAGCTCTTGCACCATCGATATCGCGGTCAGGAGCGGCGCCGCATACAAGGACAAGGACATCTGTACCAAGTTCCGCTGCTTCATCAATAGCCCTTCGATTTTCGTCAATCCGTTTGAGCCGCTCAGCTTTTGAAGCAGCTGGGAACATGCCGCCGCGGCAAAGGCTTGAGACTTTAAGATTTGCCTCACGAATGATACGAGCACTTTCTTTTAGGCCGGCATTAGCTATTTTATGACGCCAAGGGGCAATCCAATCAATGCCTTCATTTTGACAATTTTCTACGACTTCTATTAAACTGTTGTTTTCGCATGTGATTTGGTTAAGACTGAGACGTTGAATATCCATATTTAAACGACCCCCGCTACATTAAGGACTTTTTCCATACGAACTGCTGCATGTTCCGGATCTAAAAGCATGCCGGCTTGGTCAGCCAATATAAAGAGTTCGGATAAATGGGCCGTTGAGCGCATGCTCTCAAGGCCGCCTACCATTTTAAAGTGAGATTGATGCCCGTTAAGGTAGGCGAGGAAGACGACGCCTGTCTTATAAAATTGGGTAGGCGCTTGAAAAATATGTCTGCTTAACGGCACCGTCGGCCCAAGAATATTTTTAAAACTTTGCGTATCGCCCGCGTCAAGTGACTTAAGGGCTGCGGATGCAAGCGGTGCAATCGCATCAAAAATACCTAACAGCGCATGACTGTAACCTTGTTCATCACCAAGGATAAGATCAGCGTAATTAAAATCATCACCGGTGTACATTTTAACGCCGTCCGGCAATCTGCGGCGCATTTTCACTTCAAGATCAGCATCCAGTAAAGAAATTTTAATACCATCAATTTTCGATGCATATTCATTTAAAATGGCTAAGCACAGCTCCATAGCCGTTTCCTTATCATGGTGACCCCAATAGCCTTTAAGCGCCGGATCAAACATATCTCCGAGCCAATGAATAATGACAGGCTGTGACACTTGAGAAAGAATTTTCCCGTAAACTTTGACATAATCATCAGGCCCCTTAGCAACAGCTGCCAGCGCACGGCTTGCCATAAGTATCATTCGCCCGCCGACCCCTTCGATATATTCACATTGTTCCTCGTATGCTCTTATGATGTCATCAAGGCTAATAGCGGGCGTTAAATCTAAATGATCGGTACCCGCTCCGCAGGCGATACCGCCGTTATAGACTTTTGCTTCGGCCACAGAGCGTCTGATTAACTCTTTTGTTGCATCCCAATCAAGCCCCATGCCGCGTTGCGCGGTATCCATGGCTTCAGCTACAGACAGCCCTAACGACCATAAGTAGCGTCTATAGGAAAGTGTCGCTTCCCAATCAAGTGCCGCACTTGATGATGGATCGGTAGTTGCGAGCGGGTCAGCAACAACGTGTGCTGCCGAAAAAACAGACCGGCTTTTTGACGGACCGTCAAGCGTTTCAGGCATATCCTTTTTTTTCGGAGTGTACGGTTCAATTTTTCCATTTGCCCGGGGGAGAAGGATTTGCTTAGACATGGTTAAGCCCCCTGTTAGCTGCCTGTTCAATCTTAAGTTCAGGAACATCAAGCCAACGGCGTTCATCCCAAGATTTCAAACCGAGCTCAGCCAATTGTACGCCTTTTGCTCCTTGCAGCAGGTCATAAGGGAATGGTTCATCATTGACGACATGTTTAAGGAACATCTCCCATTGAATTTTGAAGGCATTTTCAGGTTCATCGTTCAAAGGAACATCAATCCATTGAGAACGGTAGTCGTTTTCGTCAGGAATATCAGGGTTCCAAATCGCTTTTGGCGTATTCATTCGATGTTGAATTTTACATTCACGCAATCCTGCTACGGCACTGCCTTCTGTACCATCGACTTGCAGTTCAAAGAGTTCGCCACGGTTAACACGGACACACCAAGAAGAATTAATGTGGGCAATAATCCCGTCCTCGAGTTCAAATGTAGAATAAGCGGCGTCGTCAGCCGTTGCCTCGTATGGATGACCAGCTTCATCCCATCTTTTAGGAATATGCGTTTTCCCGTAACAAGAAACACTTTTTACCTCGCCAAAGATATTATCGAGAACATAACGCCAGTGACAAAGCATATCGACAATGATACCGCCCTCATCTTCTTTCCGGTAATTCCAGGATGGCCTTTGTCCAGGCTGCAAGTCTCCTTCAAAAACCCAATAACCAAATTCCCCCCGTACTGAAAGGATCTTTCCAAAGAAACCGCTGTCAATTAACCGCTTAAGTTTAAGGAAGCCCGGCAAAAACAGTTTATCTTGGACAACGCCGTTTTTGACATTCTTTTCATAAGCCAACCGGGCTAATTCCAGAGCTTCTTCAGATGACACTGCTGTTGGTTTCTCGCAATATACATGCTTGCCTGCCGCTATGGCTTTTTTTACAGAGTCGGCCCTGCGATTTGTCGTTTGTGAGTCAAAGTAAATTTCATAATATGGATCAGCCAATGCTTTATCCAAATCAGTACTCCACTTCTCTATATCATACTTTTCAGCTAAAGCTTGCAATTTATCTTCATTGCGCCCAATAAGAATAGGATCCGGCATGATTCTGGTTCCATCGGGTAAAACAGTGCCTCCTTGTTTTCGAATAGCAACAATAGATCGCTCCAAGTGCTGACGGGTTCCCATTCTTCCAGTTACGCCATTCATGATAATGCCAATCTTTCGCATATTGTTAATAGCCCCTTCCTAAGTAACTTAAATTACAATTATAGATTATATACTATATATTATTATAATATTTTATCAATTTCAAGGAGGGAAGTAAAATGACATTTTCGAATAATAATAGTTAATGCAGTTGATGCAGGGGTAAGGTAATTTTCAGGATGAAATGAATTTTATGAGAAAGAATGATTATCAGTTTACAAAGTAAATGATATTGTTTATTATAAAAATAAAATTATATATTATATATTTTTTAAACATTGCGTTAACTTTTAAAGACTAAATATGTAGTTAATTATCTCCCGGTTATGAGTTTACCTTATCCAAAGTATTATCTTTATCAAACTGGGGTTGGTATTACACAATGTCTATAAAAAGTTAATTATGTTATTATGATATACTGTTATAAAATTATGTTAATTATGGGGCGTGGGGCATATGGAACAGATAAAAATCCCTCAGAATGTTGTTTATAAGTCTAAACAAGAGTATGTCTTTCAAGTGTTGCGGGAAGCTATTATGCGCTGTGAACTTGAACCCGGGGAAAAGTTAATTATAGGAGATATAGCGAAACAGCTTTCGGTAAGTTCAATACCGGTACGTGAAGCGCTTCGCTTGCTTCATTCCGAAGATTTAGTAGAGTATGGGACACATACAGGTGCCATTGTTTCAGAAATTACGACTGAATCTATTGTAGAAACGTTTACTTTAAAAGAAGGATTGGAAACAGTGGCTTCCCGGGTTGCCGTTCAGAAAATGACAAATGATTATTTATCCGCGCTTAATGAACTATTGCTGAATATGGATGCGGTCATTAAGAATGGCAAATACGAAGATTGGGGAAAGCTGAATGCCGAGTTTCATATGACAATAGTCAATGTTACAGAAATGCCGATGCTTAAAGAAATGATATCAAAGGTCTTAAATAAATGGGATAGGATTCGGCGCTATTTTTTCAGCGAGGTTTTGTTTCATAGACATATTCAATCGCAAGAAGAACATCGTGCTATAGTAAAAGCGATAGAAGAGAAAGATAGTGTAAAAGTAGAGCAGTTAACAAAAGAGCATAATAGAAACGCTCTGAAAGACTACATGGATTACATTAACAGAAAGAAATAAATACTTTTAATTACCTCTTTTGTTTTTCACATATAAATTATTGCCATTATAATTTATATGTCTTTTTTTACCTAAAAACAAAAGTAAACAGTAATAAAATAACATAAATAAATATTGATATATTGGATTTAACAAAATATAAAGCAATGGTTTGAATTGAAGCTGGACTTTAAACAGGGTAGAAACTAACAAATCAGCACTTTTCTTAAGGGAGGTGATTAATAAGAAAAGTTGCTTGAATCATTTTAAGAATAACCCGATTTGAACATTTTATGAAAGCGTTTCCTTTCAAAACTAAAAATTTTTCTGGAAAAATGAGGTGAAAAAATGGGTGATCAAGTTAGAAAACCAAAGTTTATCAATTATATCGCATATGGTTCAAACGATTTTCTTGGCGCAGGGGCTTTTGCATTAACCAGCGCTTGGTTGTTGTATTTCTATACAACTTTTTGCGGTTTGTCAGCCGCTGAAGGCGGAATTATCTTTGCCATTGCCCGGGTTGTAGATGCTGTTGCAGCGCCGATTATGGGGTATATAACAGACAACTTTCATAAGACGAAATTGGGTAAAAGGTTTGGGAGAAGGAAGTTTTTTATATTAATATCCATTCCACTTGTAATTTCTTATACATTAATTTGGGTTGGCGGAATGAACTTTTGGTATTACCTGCTTACTTATATTTTATTTGAAGTAGTCTACTCGATGATATTGATTCCTTACGACACCTTAGCTGCTGAGATGACAACAGATTATAAAATACGCTCAAAATTTACCGGAGCCAGAATGTTTATTGCTCAATTATCTGCCGTTTTTGCGGCTTATATTCCAGGACGATTGGTTAAAGCATTAGGAAAAGACAATCCAACGACATTTTTGTATGCTGGTTTGATTTTTACAGTTATTTTTATGATTGTCTTGACGCTCGTTTATAAATTCACATGGGAGCGATCTTTAGAGGAAATAGAGGCTGGAGAAAAACAAGAAGAAAAATTGCCTTTCTTTGAAAATCTTAAAAAGGCATATATTGATCTCATATCAACCTTAAGGATTAAAACATTCAGGCAACATTTAGGTATGTATTTGGGGGCATATCTTAGTCAAGATATTTTCAATGCAGTGTTCACTTATTTCATTGTGTTCTCACTCGCGCAAAATGCTGTCGTTGCTTCGAATATGATGACAGTGATGTATATATTTCAAATTATAGGCGTAGGGATAGCCTTAACTATCACTGTTAAATTAAATCCTGGACCCGCATATAGAACGGCTATTATGTTTTTCTTGATTAGTGTCATTGGCTTAGTCGTCATATATTTTGCTAATCCATCAAGTTTGATGATGTTGTTGACTGTTATGATAGGTATTGCAGGATTAGGAAGAGGCGGACTTAACTATATTCCGTGGAATAACTACACATTTGTACCTGATGTTGATGAAATATTGACCGGCCAAAGGAGAGAGGGCGTATTTGCTGGGATGATGAGCATTGTCCGTAAGGCTTCCCAGGCACTAGCAGTCTTCCTTGTCGGTGAAATTTTAGATGCGTTTGGCTTTGTTTCGGGACATTCAAAACAGCCTTCTTCTGCTCTTAATGCTATTTTGGCTATTTTAATAGTTGGTACATTGGCTTTTCTTGTTGCTGGTTTGATCATTTCCTTTAGATATCAATTAACGAAAGAAACCCATCGGACCTTATTAAATGAAATAGAGAGATTAAAAAACGGCGGCTCTAAGAGTCAGGCAGATGATGAGACACGCAAGGTAGTTAAACAATTAACAGGTTGGGATTATGAGAAGGCATGGGGCAATAATCCAGTTGGTTATAAAAATAGAATGAAATACAAAAATAAAAACAGTCAGGAAATATCAAATTCTATATAGTCAAAATCTTCTTATCCTTGTTACAGCATATATTTATGAGATCAGTTAATGAATCAAAATAACAACGTTGTTATTAGAAATAATAATTTAGGAAGGTGTAAAAATGGCGTTAAAAGAATTAAAAGAAAACAATAAGGAACAAATTGAGGACACTGTCAAAGATATTAAGATTGCCTATATTGGCGGCGGATCACAAGGTTGGGCAAAAAGATTAATGTCTGACCTTGCGTTAGAAAGTAAAATTTCCGGAACAGTCGCTTTATATGATATTAACTTTAAAGCAGCATTAGATAATGAAAAGGTTGGTAATCTTTTATCAAAACATCCGGATGTTAAAGGAAAATGGCATTATCAAGCTGTACAAACCATCCAAGAAGCATTGCAGGGTGCAGATTTTGTTATTATTTCTATTCTTCCGGGTTCTTTTCAGGCAATGGGATCTGATGTGCATCAGCCTGAGAAATATGGTATCTATCAATCTGTCGGCGATACGGCAGGACCAGGCGGATTAATGAGGGCATGCCGTACCATTCCGATCTACGCTGACATTGCCAATCATATAAAAGCTCTTGCGCCTAATGCATGGGTCATTAACTATACTAACCCAATGTCTTTATGCACCCGAACCCTTTATGAAATATTTCCGGAAATTAAGGCATTCGGCTGCTGCCACGAAGTGTTCCATACACAAGAATTATTAGCTCATATGGTAACAGATTTACTAGAAATAGAAGTAAAAAGCCGAAAAGAGATAAAGATTAATGTTCTTGGAATCAACCATTTTACATGGATTAATCGAGCTTCCTATAAAAATATTGATTTAATGCCTTTGTATCAGACGTTTGTTGATAAGTATTATGAAGAAGGCTACGAGATAAAAAAAGGTGCCTGGCGGGAAAGTGTATTTGAATCATGCAACAGAGTGAAATTCGACTTATTTAAAAGATATGGGTTAATAGCCGCAGCTGGTGACAGGCATCTTGCTGAATTTATGCCGCCATGGTATTTAAAGGATCCTGAAACCGTCAAGGCGTGGAAGTTCAGGCTGACTCCAGTTGATTTTCGTATTCAAGATCAACAGGAGAAAATCAATAAAAATCAAAAGCTGCTTTCCGGAGAGGAGCAATTAGAAGTCAGGCCTTCCGGTGAAGAAGGAGTTGAAATGATTTTGGCGCTTCTTGGAATGGGGGATTTGGTCACTAATGTTAACCTTCCGAACCAAGGCCAAATTGCCGGGCTCCCATTAGGATCTGTTGTAGAGACAAATGCTTTGATTCGAAAAGACAGTGTGTTGCCTGTCATGGCCGGACAATTGCCGCTTGATATTCATAACATGGTTCAAAGACATGTATATAATCAGGAATCTGTTTTACAAGCCGCCCTAAATAAAGATAAACAATTAGCCTTCAATGCCTTTATTAATGAACCATTGGTTGCCAATATTTCCAGATATAAGGCAGAAAAATTATTCAATGAAATGATTGAAAATACAAAAGACTATTTACCTGGATGGGATATTTGATATTAATGGGGGGGATTGTTCATCACCACTGATGGTTACGTTGAACTTATTGGGATAAAACTTATAAACTCTTCGCAGTGAATGGCAAGGCTGCTAACCGGCAGTCTTGTAAAAAATCATAATAAGGGGGCATTTTAATGGGCCAAAGCTGCCTTAGATTTAAGAAATTTAAATTAGTAAGTTTAATTGCGGTCATTATTTTACTCCTAGGCAATCTTACAGTGTTTCATCCTGTAAAAGCTGCATCAAAAGAAAAAAACGATGAAAATGTAAGTCTTACTGTAAACGGGAAGAATGCAACTTTGTCGAATGGTTTAATAACAATAAAGTTTAATAGTCAGGGCATGGTCTATTCATTAATAAAAAATGGACAAGAGCTGGTCAGCCATTTAGATGGTGCTGAAAATGATCCGGATAAAAAACATACATTTTATGTAGATTATCATACGAAAGACGGGGTTAAACATTTAAACGTCAGCAAATTGAAAATCATCAAGCATACAGCAAATACGGCACACATCGCCTATATTGATGATACGGGTGAGCTTTATCTTGAGTATCATATTATTATGATGAAAGGAAAAAGCGGGATCTATTCTTATGTTGTCGCAAAGAACAATAATAAGAAAAGTGTATCTATTGAGGAATTGCGATCTATTTACCGGTTTGACCGCGATATTTTTGATTATGCCTACAATTCTGAAAGGACGGGCCAACAGCCGAGATACGGTTATTTAGAAACTTTGCCAGAAGTCCAGGATGAAACATGGCAGCTGCCGAACGGAAACTATTATACTAAATACGATTATGCCGGATATTTTAGCGATAATCCTGTATGGGGGCACTATGGACACGGGTTCGGCGCTTGGTTTATCCCGGCTGGCACAGAATATTACCCGGGAGGGCCATTGAAGCAGGATTTGTTAGTCCATCAAGACGCAATTGCCTTAAATTATATGACAAGCAGGCACTTTGGTACGGGTAACCTGACAGTCCCTCCAGGGTGGCAGAAGCTATACGGACCATGGTTTGTTTATATAAATGCGGGCAGTCATCAGTCGGTCATTAAAGATGCTAATCATCAGGCAAAAATTGAAGAAGCAAAATGGCCGTATAAGTGGATGAACGACCCTCTTTATCCAACAAACAGAACAAAAGTTACCGGCCGTTTACATGTTACGGATGGCCGTTCCGCTGCAGGAGCGATAGTTGTCCTTGCGCAGCCGGGAGGTGACTTTTACAGTCAAACAACTGGTTATATTTTCTATGGAAAAGCTGATTCTCACGGCAATTTTACAATCCCTCATGTTCGTCCCGGGAAATATTCGCTTTATGCCTACGCTGCAAATGGAACAATAACGGATCAGCTGGAGAAGGATAATGTAGAGGTTAAAGGTCCTGTTAAAAGTCTTGGAACTGTCAATTGGTCTCCTGCCAAAAATCACTTTATTCATTGGCAAATTGGTAAATCCGACAGAAAGGCAGGTGAATTTAAATATGGCGATAAACTGCGTAATTATAAATGGATGGGTATGACGCCTGCTGATCTAACTTATACCATTGGTAAAAGCCGGGACTCTAAAAATTGGTATTATGCTCAAACAAAAAAAGGGGATTGGCAAGTCAATTTTAACCTTAATAAACACTACAAAGGTGATGCTGATTTAACAGTAGCCCTTGCAGCTGCCTCTAACAACCCAAATATAGCTGTAAAGGTAAATGGGACGACCGTTAACAAACTTTCATATGATAATGATCAAGCTATTTATAGGAGTGCAAACCAAAGCGGGCATTACCATCTAGAGAAAATTAAATTCAATGCTGCATTGCTTAAAAAAGGAAAAAATACAATTACTTTTAATTTAACTAACGGCGGATCGGTCATGTATGACGCGATTATGCTTGATACAGATGAACCTGGAGACATAGCAACTGTCCGTCAATTAGTTAAAGGATTTTTATCATCTGAAAAGCTAGATCATCCTCTGGCAGACCAGCTGGAAAAAAGACTGGATTTGGCTCAGCATCAACTCAATAACGGAGATCATAGACTAGCAATAAAGCATTTAGAGGATTTTAAAAGATTATTAAATAACCGTTCCTTAAATACAGACGGCTATGAAAGTACAAAGGAAATTTTAAACACAGATTTAAATGCAATAATAGATAAAATTTAAATCCAAAAAAATGACAGTCTTTTGATCCGCGAGGCTGTCATTTTAATTGAAAATAGTATCCTGAGCCTTATTTTAAAGGAGGGCCGCATGATGCTCTTTCATTAAGTTCAATATCAATGTCATCGAAAGGATGAATCGAATCGGGGTGCTCAATAATTTTTAAAAGGGCTTCTACAAGGTTTTCAGCAAGTTTATCAACGGGCGTACCGACAGCAGTTAAGGGAATTTCTAAACCTGCCATTTGCGGGATGTTGTCATAACTGATTAGAGAAATATCAATAGGAATGCGTAATGACGCATCACGGACAGCCCGAATGATACCCGCGCTGAGGTCATAACTTGCACTGACAATAGCTGTGGGACGATACGATGATTGAAGCAGCTGCTTTGTTGCCCGAAAGCCTTCTTCCCAAGACAGCTTTTTTACGTGGACAGCCATATCCGGGTGTGATACTAGGCCAAATTGCATTATACCTTCTGAAAAGCCAATAAGTTTTTCCTGCTGATTGGCTTCTTTGTGGGATAAGTCTCCAATGTATGCGATCCGGCGATGGCCCATCTCAGCAAGATAACGGACAGCCTCAAAGATCGCCTTTCTCCGGTTAACATTAATTTCAGGATAATGGCTGCTGCCTGATTCTCCATAAAACAATATTGGTACAGTTGATTTGATATCTGTACTTTCTAACAAAGTCCGTTCTTCTTGGAAAACAAGAATGCCATCCACCCGGAACTGGTTAAAAATTGAAATGGCTGAAGCCAATGGGTTTATAGACAAAAGCATATTGTAAGATTTTTTAACAAGGGCGTCATTAATATTTGTCGCAAGTGCTGACCAAGCCATCCTTTCTACTGTAGGCCAAACCACCCCAATGATACTGCTTTTTTTTGAAACAAGACTTTTGGCGGCGAAGTTTGGCTGGTAGCCCAATTGTTTGGCTGCTTGTAAAATTTTTATTTTTGTTTTTTCTTTAACAAGCGGGCTGTTATTAAGGGCTTTGGATACAGTTGAATAACTGACACCTGCAACTCTTGCAACATCTTTTATCGTAACGCTCATTTTGCAACCTCCGGGGAAAACATTTTCATTTTTTTATTACACTATCAGAAAGCAAGATAAAGTCGATGGTGTAAGTGCAACAAAGCAAGACTGCGAACGTAGTGAGTTAGCGGGACTCGTGCTCTGAAGTACTTGGCCTAATCGCCGCCTAAAAGGCTTGGCAATCGGCAAGTTTTCTTTATTAATATATCAAAATACATTGAAAATACAATGATCGTAACGTATACTTCAAAATAACAACGTTGTTATTTTTGGGAGGGGTGAGAACAATGCAAAGATTTTATAAAGGACAACAAGTAAAGGGCTACCAAGATATTATTCCAGAAAACGGCCAAGTATTAAAATACTTAGCTCTTGGAAAAATCACTTTGGAGAAAGGGGAAGAATACAGCAGTCAAACCGGTCATTACGAGACAGCTCTAGTCATTTTGTCAGGGAAAGCGTCTATAAGCTGCGAAGATCAGACATGGGAACATCTCGGCGGCAGGAAAACGGTCTTTGAAGATAAAACGGCAGCCGTTTACGTTCCTTGTCAATCTGAATACCAAGTGACCGCTGAAACTGATGTCATAATTGCTGTTTGTAAAGTCAAAGGGGAAGAAAAGCATTCTCCTTTTGTCATCAAGCCTGAAGATATTGTTACAGAGCATCGCGGCAAGGAAACTTGGCAGCGTGAGGTAAAAGATATTATTACAGATAATGGAGAGGGTCGCGTTCATCGTATTGTCTTAGGTGAAACGATCAACCGGCCAGGGCATTGGTCCGGCTATCCGCCTCATAAACATGACGGAGAACATTACCCTGAAGAGCCGAATCTGGAGGAAGTCTATCATTTTCAGATTAATCCTGAGCAGGGATTTGGTGTTCAGCTTCATTACACAAAAGATCAAAGCATTGATGATGCTTATATTATCCGGCATGGAGATAGTTTTGCTATTGATAAAGGATACCATCCTGTCAGCGCTGCAGGCGGATATGAGGTTTATTATTTATGGTTTATGGCGGGAGATGCAGGCAGGGAGCTGCGTCCTTATGAAGATCCTGATCATAGATGGTTTAGCACCAAATAAATGATCATTTTAAATTGAGAAATTAAAGAGCTATATGCGAAGCTTGATTTAAGAAATAGGGATTATGGTTGAGCGGAGAAGTTAATCACTTCTTCGCTCGGTTAGTTTTTAAGGTTTATAGGATCATAAGTTTTTTCTTTATCAATCATTGATGTTTCAACTTTACCTGTAAAAAATAAAAGAACAATACTGGCCATCATAACAATAGCAGCAACAAACCAAATGCCGGACATTTGGTAGTGTTCTGACAGGACACCTAAAACCACCGGTGAAATGGCACCGGCTGCCATTCCAACATTTGTTACAAACCCCAACGCAGATCCGGCAATTTGCTTAGGAACTAAATTAGATGTTACAGCAAGTACAACCGGTGTGATTGGATAACCAAAAAAGCCAAGAAGGAAAATGCATATTGTTATTAACCATGTTGGCATATCAAGAACAATCGCTGCCATTAACAGGCCGCTTAAAACAGTGATTGAAATGAGCACAACCATTTTTCTCTGCAGTGAACCAAGGTCGCAATATTTGCCGATTAACAGTCCGCCAATAGCGCCGGAAATTCCCGCCAGGCTTGCGATCGTTCCGCCTACGGATAAACTCATATGTTTTGCTGTAACTAAAAAGGTAGGCGCCCAAAGCAGCACAATCCACCATCCGGAAAGCAATACAAAATAATAGAGTGCAATTAAGATGACGGAACGCTGTTTAAAAATTATACGGATAGGGACTTTTTCAGAAGAGGTTTCAATGTTTGCGCTTACATTATTTTGAGTCGGTTTGATTAAGATCCCATATAACAGTGCAATGATCAAACCAAGAAAGCAAGTCACATAAAAAACAGCTCTCCACCCATATAAAGGGCCAATGATTGCTCCAAGCCAAGTACCGAAGAAACCGCCGATGGGATAACCTGCCCAATAAAGAGACATCACTGTTGTACGTTGTCTTTCTGTCGTAACCTTAGCAATTTCCAGTGAAGCAGCCGGCCAAAAAACCCCTTCACCGACACCTGTAAGTATTCGGTACACAATTAAAACTGTAAATCCAGTTGCGAGTCCAGTTAATCCTGTAAAAAGCGAGAATAAAGCAATACCTATAATCACAACACTTTTGCTATTAAACTTATCCGAGAAAATACCCCCAATAAAAAGGAAAGCAATGAAGCCATAGAAAAATGAACTTAAAAGAACGCCTGATTGTGCCTTTTCCAAACCCAGCTCCTTTGCAATTAAGCCAACAGAAGAAGACATTACCATACGGTCAACAGAATACATCATGTAGCCGAGACCGCACAAAACTGAAACAAGTACGATTCTTTTTGTATTCAACCCAAACACCTCTTTTTCCAGTTTGAAAGGATACAGATTTTCAATGCTTCACAGATTGTAGTAAGTAAAACTCATTAAGATGATGGTAAATTCAGATTATTGGATATTTCTAAAACTAAGAACATCCCTCCTCCAATGTCTTTTATAAATAGAATAATCATGATAATATATATTATATATTATTACAAAATTTAATCAATTATAATAAAGTAAAAAGTATAAGAAAGGTAAGATTGAATATGGATTGGATACATGACATGCTTCAGGGAAAACCGAAACCCGTTTGCTATCAGGGAGAATTTCTATTTGCTGCAATTGGGCTGGAGCATGGCCATATATACGGTATGTGTGATGGGTTGATTGAAGCCGGCGCAAATCTAAAATGGGTTTATGATTCGGACCCAAAAAAAACAGCAATGTTTCAAAAGGCATATCCATATGTACGCATTGCCAGATCAGAAGAGGAAATATTACAGGATCCTACAATAAAGTTAGTGGCCGGAGCAGCCATTCCATCTGAACGTTTTGATTTAGGTATGCGTGTCATGGATCATGGCAAGGATTATTTTACAGATAAAGGCCCTTTTACGACCTTGGAGCAGTTATCAGGAGCACGTCTTAAAGTACAGGAAACTGGTCTTAAATATGCGGTTTACTTTAGTGAAAGAATACATGTAGAAAGTGCTGTTTTTGCCGGGCAATTGATTGAACAAGGTGCCATTGGCCGTGTTATACAAGTGTTAGGTACCGGACCTCATCGGTTAAACGCTGCTGAACGGCCTGAATGGCTTTTTAAGAAGGAGACTTATGGCGGTATTTTATGTGATATTGGCAGCCATCAAATTGAACAGTTTCTGTACTTTTCAGATGCAAAGCATGCAAAAGTTGTACAAAGTAAAGTGGCTAACTATAAATATAAGCAATACCCGGAATTTGAGGACTTTGGAGACGCGACGCTTATTGCCGACAATGGGGCTGCAAATTATTTCAGGGTCGATTGGCTGACGCCGGATGGACTTGGTACTTGGGGAGACGGAAGGACATTTATTTTAGGAACTGACGGTTATATTGAATTAAGAAAATATATTGATATTGCCCGTGATGCAAAAGATGAACATTTATATTTAGTCAATAACCAAGGCGAATATCATATAAATCTCAAAAATAAAGTTGGTTTCCCATTCTTTGGTGAATTCATTTTGGATTGTATAAACCGTACGGAAAATGCGATGTCCCAAGATCATGCATTCAAAGCAGCTGAATTATGTTTGCAGGCCCAAAAACAAGCATTAAAAGTTGAGTAAAACTATAAAAGCTAATCAGTGCATTATGTACCGATTAGCTTTTAATCTTAAATTCATTTCATTGAACTCATTTATTTAACATCGGTAACATTCTTTCCAACCACTCTATATATCCTTTTTCACGTTCAATTGCTTTTGTTAAAACTAAAAAATGACCAAAGTGCGGAGAATCAAAAGAAATTGGATCATCTATTTTTTCCTGTAACTCGTTAAATCTTTCATCAAGATGATTGAGTTTCCTTTTTCTTTTGATAAGCTGGTCTGTAAATAATTCATTTGCTTCTTCTTTTGACATTGAGGAAATGAAATAGGCTTTTAACATAAATTCATCTTTAGCCGTTTCAGGAATAGGGCTGAAAGTATTTAACCATTTATCTAATTCTTGTTTGCCGCTTTTTGTAATGGAGTAGATTTTTTTTTCTAGTTTTGTTCCTTGGATGACTGTTTGATATTCAATGAACCCCTCGTCTGTCAGTTTTTTTAGTTCCGGATAAATTTGACTATGCTTTGCACTCCAAAACTGGCCAATTTCCTTTTTAAATTGACTCGTAATATCATAGCCGCTTAACTCACCTTTATCTAATAATCCTAATATAGCGTATTTTAATACCCGCATGACTATCCTCCTGCATCTATTGACAATATTTAAATATAGATTTTATAATATATATGTCAATATTGACATGTTTATAATTACAATATTAATTGTTCAATTGAACTGTTCTTGTATTATATATGTCTTTCCCATGGCAGGACAAATCGGTTTAGAAAATATGTAAAAATATTAATTAGAAGGTGCATGTCCAATGGATGCAAAGCAAATTCCTGCTCCTTTATTAGAAGAAGCAGCAACACTAAATATTCAGGTTGCCGAACCAATAGTTGTAGGAGAAAGTGAAAAAGGCAGACGTCAATTTATCCCTATTATATCCGGAACCGTGAATGGTCCGAAAATAAAAGGAAAGGTATTGCCTGGAGGTGCTGACTCACAAATTATTCGGCCGAACGGGTTAGTAGAACTTTCTGCACGTTATGTCATTGAAACTACAGACGGCGAAAAGATCTATATAGAGAATAACGGTATTCGCCATGTACCGGAGGAGTTCGTTGACCAAGTAAAGGCCGGGAAAATCATTGATCCAAAACATGTATACTTCCGAACAATACCAACATTTGAAACTGCAAGTTCTCCATATAAATGGCTGACAAATCGTTTATTTATTGGCTCGGCAGTACGATTACCTAATGAAATCATATTGAAAATATATCTTATTAATTGAAAGAGGGCATTTGTAATGGAAGAATTTATAGGCAATCATATGATATATACTTATGAAAATGGCTGGGAGTATGAAATCTATATAAAAAATGACCATACCATAGATTATCGCATTCACAGCGGCATGGTCGGGGGCCGCTGGGTTCGTGACCAGGAAGTTAATATAGTAAAATTAACAGAAGGCGTTTATAAAGTATCATGGACAGAACCGACCGGTACGGACGTTTCTTTGAACTTTATGCCAAATGAAAAGCGTATGCACGGGGTTATTTTCTTTCCAAAATGGGTTCATGAACATCCGGAGATAACCGTTTGCTACCAAAATGATCACATTGATTTAATGAAAGAATCCCGTGAGAAATACGAAACATATCCGAAATATGTTGTCCCGGAATTTGCTGATATCACCTATATTAAGAATGCCGGTATTAATAATGAAGAGCTCATTTCAAAAGCCCCTTATAAGGGAATGACGGATGATATTCGTGCAGGGAAATTATAATTTATCATGATGAATAATCTTTAATCTGAAAGCGGGAGATTTACTTATAAGGAAAATCCCTCCATTTTACATTGAAAGTTAAACAGGATTTGTCCTTGATGAAAGACATTTTTTGTTGATCGACAAATTTTGCCCTTTATAAAGGCGCCTCTTCTGTAGGACAGGGAATGGGTTTTTCAATAGAATAAAACTTGATTAAATAGAAAAAGAACATGCTATTCGGCATGTTCTTTTGGCTATATTATAATATTCAATCAATTGATTCACCTGTTATAGTGAGATCTTGGTTTTTAATTGTAGTTTCAGTTCCAAAACGTTCTTCTTCAATTTCTTCGAGCGTTTTACCTTGTGTATTCGGCGCAAGTAAAATTCCAATAATACAGTGAATGGCCAAGAACACAATCATAACAATACCGGCCGTTTTGAATCCCAGCGTATCCATTATTAATGGAAGGACGAATGACCAAATGGCAATACCGAAGCGGACAAGGAAATACATGAAACCTTGAGCGCCTGCCCTGTACTTTGTAGGAAATAATTCGCTTGCCCATAAGCCGTAAAAGGCTTGCGCGCCAAATCCTGCTGCACTGCCCCAAAGAATAACAAAGGCAAATAATGAAAACCATCCCATGGTTGAGAATGTTAAGATTAACCAGGCGGCGATTCCCATGACAGCTCCCAATCCGAATAGGAACCGGCGGCTGTATTTATCGCCAAGCTTCATAAAGACAAAGAATGTCGTTAAAACGGTTAAAATCCATAAGAACGCTTGCAGCAAGTTTGCTTGTTCACCGGAAAGGCCGCCGACATTTTGATAAATATACGGCATAAAGTAGCCCATTGCGCCGGCAGTTAAGTTCCAGAACAGATAAATGCCAATTAATAAAAACAATGCTTGCCGATTAACTTTTAATCTGAACAATTCTTTCAGTGTACTTTTGGAAAGTTTATCAACTTGAGGATCTTGTTCTTCAAGGGCTTTCTGTTCTTTCCAAATGGTTGATTCTGATAAACCTTGGCGAATATACCAAGTAATAAATGCAATAATTAGCAAAATAATAAAAATGATACGGCTGCCTAATAAACCAAGCGGGGATAACAGTACTGCAAGTATAAATGTAATTGCCGGTCCGCATGACCAAGCCAGCTGCGCAGTACCAACATGTGCAGCGCGTTTGTCAGAAGGCGCCTCTTCAGCAATATATGTCCAAGATGCCGGTACACCTGCGCCTACGGCAATCCCGGTTATGATTGTTCCGATAAGCAGCATCGGGAAATTAAATGAAACAGCGATTATGAAAACACCGAGCATATACGCTAATAAATCATAGGTATAAATAAATTTCCTTCCATACTTATCGCATAAATAGCCTCCAATTAACGCACCAACAGCGGCGGCAAAAGCATTGGCGCTTAATGCACTCAAAAGTCCTATTGCTAAGCTGTCAAGTTTAAGAAATGATTGCCACAAAGTGAGACTGCTGGCAGCAGCGATGATTGAACCCGCTTCGATATAATTTGCCATTGCAACGGAAATGGTTGCTTTCCACCCGCTCGTATGTTTACTTCCTATTTTGGCCATTTGTTTCCCCTCTCTTTTTCAAAAATTTGAAACCGCCTTCAAAAAGGCGCTTACGGCAACTTAATTGAAACATAAGTGAATTGGATTGAACTTTCTGATTTATACAATTTGGAATCTTAAATTTTGAATGCCTTTTCAATTATACGCTTATTATAAATTTATTTCCAAAGTAAATCAAATATAAATAAAAATAAACAATAATTATATATTTATTTATGTGGGTTTTAATTGCGTTAATAAAGCTATTCCATTGATTTTTTGTTTAAAAGATAATTAAAAGCCTTTTCAAATTCAAATAAAACAGATATAATCAAAAATAAACAAACATAAAATATCCAATGGAGGTCATCATATGCCTGTTAATACTTGGGTTCGGGAAAAAGCTGACAAAAAACAAGGAATAGAAGAGCTTGTCTATCGTTCGAATTTGCTTGGTCAAGATCGCAGTATTGCAAATTGGGGCGGCGGCAATACTTCAATGAAAACAGTAGAATACGATTTTCGCGGCCGTGAAGTTTCTGCCATGTGGGTAAAAGGAAGCGGTTCAGATCTTGCAACAATGAAAGCGCATAACTTTACAGCTTTACGTTTAGATGATGTACAGCCGCTTATTGAAAAGGAAGATATGAGTGATGAGGAAATGGTATCCTATTTAACTCATTGCATGCTTGACAGTTCACATCCACGCATGTCAATTGAAACATTGCTTCATGCATTTTTACCTTATAAACATGTTGATCATACACATCCGGACGCTATTATTAGTATTTGCTGCGCGGATAACGGCAAAGAAATTGCTAAGCAAGTATACGGAGATAGATTTGTATGGGTGCCATACATTCGCCCGGGTTTTAAACTGTCCAAAATGATTGCTGAAAGCGTAAAAAGCAACCCCAATGCGGAGCTAGTCTTAATGGAAAAACACGGGCTGGTAACTTGGGGTGAAACTTCAGAAGAGTGTTTTCAAACGACACTGCGTATTATTCAAGAAGCGGAAGATTACATTAGCTCACGGGTTGAAGAAGCGGGCGAACAGCTTTTTGGCGGCCAGAAATACTCAACACTTGATGCGGAAACACGCCATCAAATGGCAGAAGAAGTGATGCCTTTTATCCGGGGGCTGGTAAGTAAAGAAAAGAAAATGATCTTAAGCTTTGACGATTCAGAAGATGTACTCCAGTTCATTAATAGTATTGATGCGCCGGACTTATCGCAAATTGGCGCTGCGTGCCCGGACCATTTAGTTCATACAAAGCGGGTGCCTTTATATATTGATTGGGATCCGGCGTTAAACAATGTTGCAGAGTTATCCCGTAAAATCGAAACAGGTATTAAAGATTACGCTGAAGAATATATCAATTACTTTAATAGATATAAAAGTGAAGATGACAATATGTTCGAACCTGTACCGCGCGTCATTCTTATTCCCGGGTTAGGGATGGTGACAACCGGCAAAAGCAAGAAGATGGCTGAAGTCAGTGCTTCATTGTATCATCGGGCATTATCAGTAATGAAAGGTTCGACAGTGCTCGGACAATTTGTTTCACTGAATGAAGAGGAATCATTTCATGTTGAATATTGGCCTCTTGAATTATATAAATTAACGCTCGCTCCGCCTGAAGCAGAATTTTCACGGCAAGTGGCGCTTATAACCGGCGGCGCCGGAGGCATTGGCAGTGCAACAGCACGTGAATTGGTTGAACAAGGCGCGCATGTTGTATTGGCTGATTTGAACTTTGAAGGCGCTGAGAAGGTTGCCAATGAGTTAAACGAAATAGAAGATGGCAGAGCGCTTGCGGTTAAAATGGATGTTACTGATGAAAATATGATTGAAGCGGCTTACGGTGAAGCTGTCCGTTTTTACGGCGGTATAGACATTATTGTTAATAATGCCGGCTTAGCTTCTTCCAAACCTTTTGATGAAACCTCCCTTAAAGAGTGGAATTTAAATATCAATGTCCTTGGAACAGGATATTTTCTAGTTGCCCGGGAAGCTTTCCGGCTTATGAAAAAGCAAGATATCGGTGGGGCAATGGTCTTTGTTGGCTCCAAAAACTCGGTATACGCCGGTAAGAACGCCGCCGCCTACAGCACTGCTAAAGCTGCGGAGGTTCACTTAGCCCGTTGTATTGCCGCTGAGGGAGGAGAATATGGCATTCGCGTCAATTCTGTACTTCCGGATGCTGTCTTGCAAGGGTCAGCCATTTGGAATTCTGCATGGCGTGAAGAACGGGCAGCCGCATATGGTATTGATCCGGATCAGCTTGAAGAACATTATCGTAATCGTACGACCCTTAAAGTTAATATTTATCCGCAAGATATTGCTAAATCTATTGCCTTCCTTGCTTCATCTAAAGCATCAAGAACAACCGGCTGTATGATCACGGTTGACGGCGGTGTACCGGCGGCATTTACAAGATAAATTTTATTTTATTAATCATTAAAGAAACAGGCGGGGAGTTAAAACTCCGCCTGGTTAAATAGTTTTGAAGGCTAGGAAAAAGTCATTTTTAATAGGAGGTTTGAGAAAATGAGCGATGCCAGATACCAAATGTTCGAAGAGATACAACGAGAACGCGGAATTAATGTTGAAGAAGCAAAGCAAATGTTGAAAAAGCTGGCAGTTGAAACACCATCATGGGGATACGGGGACTCTGGAACACGGTTTAAAGTCTTCCAAAAAGAAGGTGTGCCCCGTAATCCGTTTGAAAAATTTGAAGATGCCGCTCAAGTCCAAAAGTATACAGGTGCTAGTCCGTCCGTTGCCATCCATATACCGTGGGATAAAGTAGAAGATTATAGCCAGCTTCGCCAACACGCGGAATCATTAGGTCTTAAGGTCGGCGCCGTTAATCCGAACCTGTTCCAGGAACCTGAATATATGTTAGGAAGCATCACAAACTCGAATAAAAAGGTCCGGAGAAAAGCGATTGACCATTTACTTGAATGCGTCGATATCGCAAAAGAGGTCGGTTCTGAAATTATCAGCCTATGGCTGGCAGATGGAACGAACTATCCCGGGCAGGCGGACATTCGTAAGCGCAAAAATTGGATGGAAGAAGCGCTTCGTGAGACATATGACAAACTTGACGATCATATGCGTCTGTTAATTGAGTATAAGTTTTTTGAACCGGCTTTTTACCATACTGATCTTGCTGATTGGGGCATGGCTTACAATACAGCAATGAAATTGGGACCGAAAGCGGAAGTGTTGGTTGACCTTGGGCATCATCCGCAGGGAACGAATGTTGAACATATTGTTGCTTATTTGCTCGATGAGAAGCGTTTGGGCGGTTTTCACTTTAACGCAAGGAAGTATGCGGATGATGATTTGATTGCAGCAACAACCAACCCTTATGAGCTGTTCTTAATCTTTAGTCAAATTTTATCGGCTTTGCGTGATGAAGATCATCCAGAAGTTCAAAAGACAGCCAGGCGGATTTCGTATATGATTGATCAAAGTCACAACATTGAACCGAAAATACCTGCTATGATCCGTTCGATCTTAAACATCCAAACTTATTATGCTAAAGCGCTGCTTATTAATTGGGACGAGCTGGTCAAGGCACAGGGCGAACAGGATGTTCTTCGTGCAGAAAATATCGTCCGTGAAGCATTTGAACAGGATGTAACGCCGCTGTTAAACGCGGTACGCGAGGAAATGAATGTACCGCAAGATCCGATAAAGGCATTCTTAGAAAGCGGTTACCTTGAAAAAATACGGGTTCGCGGTATCGGCGGCGCAAGCTGGTAAAGAAAACTTGCCGATTGGCAAGCCTTTTAGGCGGCGATTAGGCCTAGTACTCCAGAGCACAAGTCTCGCTAACTCACCACGTTCGCAGTCTTGCTTTGTTGCGCTTAAACTATCGACCTTATCTTGGCAGCTGCATCGAATCCCATCTAAGTTGCCAAGATATACTTTCTAATAGGATAAGGTGAAGGGAGCGATTGATGATGCTGCATTACGGTGAAAAAGTTTGGTTAATATCAGATGCATATTTGCCTGAACATAGTTCAGGCCGTTTTCCAAGTCATGAGTCGGTTTGTCTGCTCAATACAGGTGAGACGGATGCGAAGGTGCACATCACGCTTTACTTTGAAGATAAAGAACCAATGACAGGCTTTAAGATTAATTGTCTTGCATCGCGTACATTACATGTGCGTATGGATCAATTGACAAGTGAAGATGGACAGTCAGTGCCTGTCGGCGTTCCTTATGCCATCCTGGTTGAATCAGATCAGCCAATTGTCGTTCAGTATTCCCGAATGGATACGTCACAACCTGAGATGGCCTTAATGACGACCATGGCTTATAAAGGATAAGATACGGGGCAAGTAACGGGCCAGGACGTTACTCGCCCTTATTATATAAAATAGTATGAATAAAGCTTAGCATCTGCTTTTTAAAGTAAAACAGCGGAGGAATACGATATGGGAAGCAAAGCAGCTTGGCGCGGACTCGCCATTGATCTTGGGGCTTCAAGCGGGCGAGTGTTATCCGGCCGTTTTTATGGCAGTAGGTTATGTATAAATGAAGTTCATCGCTTTGAAAATGGCCCGGTCAATGTTCAAGAGACATTATATTGGGACATATTGAAACTCTTTCAAGAAGTTAAGTATGGTTTGGGTTTAGCAAGCAGAACGGACCGGGAGATTCATTCCCTGGGTATCGATTCTTGGGCGGTAGACTATGGTTTGTTAGATCGCAACGGTCAATTACTCAGTTACCCTGTTCACTATAGAGACCATAGGACCGAGGGAATCATGGAAGATATATTTGATAAAGTCAACCGGGATGACGTCTTTTATGAAACCGGTATTCAGTTTTTGTCTTTTAATACCATTTTTCAGCTTCTGGCGGAAAAAAACATCAATAACGACCGTTTAGTGCAAGCTGATAAACTATTAATGATTCCTGACCTCCTCCATTATTTTTTAACTAATGAAAAGGTGACAGAATTTACGAATGCGACAACCACCCAAATATTTAATCCAACTGAAGGTGCGTGGTCCAGAAAGCTTATTGAACAATTTGATTTCCCGGAGCACATATTTCCGTCAATAGTTCAGCCTGGTACAAACCTTGGGAAAATGATGCCGTCTGTTTCTGATGAACTTGGAGGTATGGATTTAGATGTTATAGCCGTTGCCAGTCATGATACAGGTTCAGCGGTTGCAGCCGTTCCGGCAGCCTCCCAAAAATTTGCTTATTTATCGTGCGGGACCTGGTCGCTCTTAGGAACAGAGGTTAATAAACCTGTTTTAACTGAACGAGCCTTGGCATTAAACTTCACGAACGAGGGCGGAGCCGAGGGAACCTTCAGGCTACTAAAAAATGTGATGGGGCTTTGGCTGCTTCAAGAATTAAAACGTGAATGGGAGCGTCTTGGCCACTCATTAAGTTGGACCGAGATAACAAAAATGACAGAAGCCTCTGCGCCATTTATTTCATATGTAGATCCAGACGATCCATTGTTTTTAGCACCGGGAGATATGACTTCGCGTATTCGCAATTATTGTTTGAAAACAGGTCAATCCGTTCCAGAATCAAACGGAGCTTTTTTAAGATGTGTAACCGAAAGTTTAGTGCTTAAATATCGCTGGGTGCTTGAACGCCTTGAGGAATTAACAGGTGATAAACTTGAAGTTCTTCATATGGTAGGCGGCGGCATTCAAAATGAGCTGTTATGCCAATGGACAGCCAATGCTTGCGGACGCCCGGTTTTGGCTGGACCTATCGAAGCAAGCGGCATAGGTAACTTGATGATACAAATGATAGCTGCCGGGGAACTGTCATCCTTAGCAGAAGGGCGACAATTAATTAAACAATCCTTTCCGGTTAAAACGTATTATCCTAAAGATAAAGAAAAATGGGATGAGGCATACGCAACATTCGAAGGATTGATACGGCAAATATGATTATGATAATATAAGTGGAAAAATGTAGAACGTAAAACTTTAAATCTAATATAAAAAACATAGACTTTTAAAGATGTTGGGCAGGAGGAAGAGTCATGCTTGTTGCGGAACGCCGTCGTGAAATTGTCCGCCTTGTGGATCAAAAGAACAGTATCAGAGTGACAGAGTTAGCCAAGTTGTTTGCTGTAACAGAAGAAACCATTCGCCGGGATTTAGAAAGCTTGGAGGAACAAGGAAAACTTTTACGAAGCCACGGTGGTGCAGTTACTGTTAAACATTTAGAAAAAGAAACGCCCTTTCATGAAAGGGAAATTACCAATGAATCTGAAAAAATGCTGATAGCGAGCGAGGCGGTCAGACAAGTAGAAGAAGATGATACGATTCTGCTTGATGCAAGTACCACTGCGTGGCAAATGGCAAGGCTTTTGCCGGATATGAGGCTTACCGTATTAACAAATGCTATTAAGGTAGCGGTTGAGTTAGCGGATCGTCCACAAATCCGTGTTATTTCTACCGGCGGCACTTTGACCTCGGCGTCGCTATCTTATGTTGGACCGTTAGCAGAGAGGTCATTGGAAGGATATTTTGTAAACAAGTTGTTTTTCTCCTGCAAAGGCGTCGATCCGAGGTATGGTTTAAGCGACTCAAATGAATGGCAGGCCATGCTTAAACGCCGTATGATATCGATTGCCGACCGCTGTTATTTTCTTGCAGACCATAGTAAATTCGGCAGCAAAGCTTTAACAGTATTTGCGCAATTGAATGATATAGATGAAGTAATCACTGACAATAAGATTGATGAAAAAATGATAAATATCTTAAATAGTAAAGGCGTTACAGTAAAAATAGCTGAATGAGGATTAATGCTTTTTTAACACTTTAAGGAAGTATAAATTTGCAGCACAGATAATAATTCGACGAAGGGGCAAATTTTAGGTATAAAGTAAAAGCGTAACTAAGCAGTTGCCTGCGCCTTTAAGGCTTGGCACCAGCCAAGTTTTCTTTATAAGAACGGACTAGTTTTTTGAAATAACTAGTCTTGTTTCTTATACATTAGGAAAACGTTATCAATTTGCAATTATAAAATAGCAGATATTCTAGGGAGGGCTTTTATATGAGAGTGTCCTTATTCATCACTTGTCTGGGAGACATCTTTTATCCGAATGTCGGAAAAGACGTCGTTGAAATTCTTGAACGGCTTGGCTGCGAGGTTGATTTCCCTGAAAATCAGACATGCTGCGGACAGCCGGCCTTTAACAGCGGTTACCGTGCTGAAGCGACGAAAGCGGCGAAACAAATGATCAAGGCCTTTGAAAATGCCGAGTATATTGTAACCCCATCCGGATCGTGTGCAGCCATGTTTCGTGAATATCCCGAATTGTTTGAGGATGGGTCAGAATGGCATGAACGGGCTAAGGCTGTTGCCGAGAAAACTTACGAATTTACACAATTTATCGTCAATGTTCTTGGTGTCGAGGATTTAGGTGCGGTTTATCCGGCTAAGGCGACGTACCATACATCTTGCCATATGACACGGTTGCTTGGCGAGAAGGAAGCACCTTTTAAATTATTAAAACATGTCAAAGGCTTGGAGCTTGTTCCGTTGCCAAATAACTATGATTGCTGCGGTTTTGGCGGAACGTTTGCTGTAAAAATGGTGCCTATTTCTGAACAAATGGTTGATGAGAAAATCCAGCACATTGAGGAAACGGATGCGGATATTCTCATTGGTGCGGACAATGCCTGTCTTATGAATATAAAGGGGCGAATTGACCGGAGAGGAAAACCTATTGAAGTGAAACATATTGCACAAATTCTTAACACCCGTGTTGAACAGGAGGTATAAGCGATGGCAATGAAAATTGGCAGCCAGCCGTTTTTTGAACGGGTCGATGAAGGGATAAAAAATACATTTGCCCGTGACGCTGTTTCTTCTGCTCAAGATCGGCTGCGGGATAGAAAGTTGAATGCAACTGATTGCGACAAAGCTTTAGGCGATTGGCAAGACTGGCGGAGCGCGGGTGAGGAAATCCGCCGTCACACATTAGAAAACCTTGATTTCTATCTGGAACAATTGAGTCATGCCGTTGCAGAACGCGGCGGCCATGTCTTTTTTGCAGAGACGGCTGAAGATGCCAACCGGTATATTCAAGAGGTCGTTAAACAAAAGAATGCCAAAAAAGTTGTTAAAGCAAAATCTATGGTGACTGAAGAAATCGGCCTGAATGAAGCTCTTCAAGATGCCGGTTGTGATGTTTATGAAACTGACCTTGCCGAATACATTTTACAAATAGACGGCCATGACCGTCCTTCGCATATTGTTGTCCCGACTCTCCATAAGAATAAAGAGCAGATCCGCGATATCTTTAAGGAAAAGAGAGGTTATGCAAAGACGGACAAGCCGGAGGAGCTGGCCGGATTTGCCCGGGAACAGCTTCGCGATGTTTTTCTGGAGGCGGATGTCGGCATTACCGGCTGTAATTTTGCTGTAGCGGAAACGGGATCTGTCGCGCTTGTAACTAATGAAGGTAACGCGAATATGGTGACAACCTATCCGGAAACGCAAATTAGCGTGATGGGGATGGAGAGAATTGTCCCAACCTTGGAAGAGCTCGATATCCTTGTGACACTTTTATGCCGGAGTGCGGTAGGTCAGAAGATAACGAGCTACGTCACAACATTAACTCCGGGCGTTGAAGAAGACAGTGTTGATGGTCCAAAAGATTTTCACCTTGTCATTGTTGATGCAGGCCGGTCAAATGCTCTGGGCACAGAATTCCAGTCGGCATTACACTGTATCCGCTGTGCCGCTTGTGTCAATGTTTGTCCTATTTATCGCCATATCGGCGGCCATGCTTATGGATCGATTTATCAAGGGCCAATCGGCGCTGTACTGTCTCCAATTTTAGGAGGGTATGAGGATTATGGAGAACTCCCTTATGCTTCAAGCCTTTGTGCTGCCTGTACGGAAACATGCCCTGTTAAAATTCCTTTGCATGAACTATTGATCAGACACCGTGAAAATTATGTTTATAGGCAAGGGAAGCCAAAAACAAATGAAAAGCTGGCAATGAAAATGTTTGGCATGGGAGCAAGCTCGCCATCGCTTTTTCAAATGGCTGAGAAACTGGCCCCGGCTATGACAAAGCCATTTGTTAAAGAAGGGAAAATTCCTAAAGGACCCGGGCCTATGAAATCTTGGACGGACATTCGCGATTTCCCGGCGCCAAGTAAAAGCAGCTTCCGAAAATGGTTTAATGACCATAATAAAGGAGGCAATAACTGATGACAAAAGGAACGATTCAAAATCAAGAAGCTTTTTTAAATAAAATTGCCGGGAAATTAGGACGGGAACGGCGTACATCTGTGGAACGCCCCAAATGGCACCATCAGCCGCAATGGAACGTTTATAAAGATGCTTCACAGGATGAACTGCTCAATATTTTTAAAAAAGCATGTGAAGCGATTCATACAGATGTTCATGAAACACAAGCATCGTCACTGCAGAAAGTATTAGATAACGTGATATCTGAGAATGGGGGCGGCCCTGTTATTATTCCTGATGACCAGCGCTTTAAGGAATACGGCATTCTATTAAATGAAAAAGAGGTCCACGTGTGGGATATCACACGCGGTAGTGAAAATATAGAAATAGCTAAGAAGGCTAATACAGGGATCACCTTCAGTGACATTACGTTGTCGGAATCGGGAACAGTCACCCTTTTTAATGACAAATATATCGCGCGTTCAATCAGTCTTCTGCCAGCGGCTTATATCGCTATTGTCCCGAAGAGCAGTCTTGTACCAAGGATGACGCAAGCTTATCACACGACCCAAGATAGAGCAGAATCCGGAGAAGCTGTCGCCACATGTATTAATATGATCTCCGGACCAAGCAACAGCGCTGACATCGAAATGAACCTCGTCGTAGGCGTCCACGGACCAATCAAAGCAACCTATATTGTCGTCACAGACTTATAACAACTAAACATAGAGAATTGTCCACAGTTCACGGGGTCTGACCCCGTGAACTGTGGATATTTTGAAGAGGGGAACAGCACCCTCTTTTATCACTTTAAATATAAATTTGCTTTTCTGTCTTCGGCTCTTAAGGTTTGCCAATGGCAAGTTTTCTTTAGTTCTCAGACCCCAAATAAAACCACATCACAATTGACAAGATATATGATAAAATAGAAGGAATGAAAAACTGTGTTTCTAAAATGAAGATTAGCCAGAAGGGGTAGACCTCAATGGATAAAAAGATACTTGTTGTTGATGATGAGCAGCCAATTGCTGACATCTTGCAATTTAATTTAGAAAAAGAAGGCTATGAAGTCATTTGTGCCTATGATGGCGATGAAGCCTTGCAGAAAGTTGAAGAAGAGAAACCGGATATGATTCTCTTAGATGTCATGCTTCCGGTGAAAGACGGCATGGAAGTATGCAGAGAAATCCGTAAGAAATACAACACGCCGATTATTATGCTGACAGCCAAGGATTCCGAAATCGATAAGGTGCTCGGGCTGGAACTTGGTGCGGATGATTATGTCACCAAGCCGTTCAGCAATCGTGAATTGATTGCCCGGGTAAAGGCCAATCTCCGCCGTCATCAAAATGATGCTGAACAGGAAGAACAGACAAGTGAAATCACGATCGGCGCTCTTGTCATTCATCCCGATGCCTATCTTGTGACCAAGCGCGGCGAAGCGATTGAACTTACCCATCGTGAATTTGAATTGCTTCATTACTTGGCCAAGCATTTAGGACAAGTGATGACCCGTGAGCACTTGCTGCAAACCGTGTGGGGATATGATTACTTTGGCGATGTACGTACGGTTGACGTTACTGTGCGCAGATTGCGTGAAAAAGTTGAAGATAACCCGAGCCGTCCCGCATGGATTATTACAAGGCGCGGCGTAGGATATTATTTAAGAAATCCAGACCAGGAGTAGTCTAACATGAAGAAAGTCGGTTTTTTTAAATCGATTCAATTTAAATTTCTATTAATCTACACTTTGCTTATTCTTTTAGCCATGCAGCTGATCGGTGTTTATTTTACCGACCAGCTGGAGAAAAATTTTCTTAATAACTTTAATAACTCATTAAAATCTCAAGCGAGCATGCTTTCTTATAATATTGCTGAAGCGATAAAAGAAGCGAAGGAAAGCGGACAAGGAAACCCTAACGATGTTATAGACAAGATAAAAGACCAGCTTTCTGAAACAGGCGGGGGTTTAAAGGTTGCCCAGGTCATTGACCAATCAGGTAAAATCGTTGCCACATCAGACCCGGCTCACTCGGATATTGTCGGCAAACGGACAACCAATAATGCGATCATGCGCGATGTTCTGACATCAAACGGCATGAAGCTTTATACGAAGAGAGATGCCTCATCAGGGGAGAGAGTCAGAGTTTTAACTGACCCAATCGAGGTTGATAACCAGCATTACGGGATTCTCTATATTGAAAAGTCGCTTGAGTATGTCTATAAAGATTTAAGATCTATTAATAGAATTCTAGCAACCGCAACGTTGTTTGCACTGATCGTAACGGCGGCCCTCGGCGTATTTTTGGCAAGAACGATTACGAAGCCGCTCTCACAATTGCAAAGACAAGCGGTGGCTGTTGCTCAAGGGGATTTTACGAGAAAAGTCCGCCGTTTTGATGAAGATGAAATCGGCCATCTGGCGGCTTCCTTTAACAACATGACTGAGAGATTGCATGAAGCAAATGAGACGACCGAGGCTGAAAGGCGCAAGCTGAAATCCGTGCTTGCTTATATGACAGACGGCGTTATAGCGACAGATAAAAACGGCCACGTCATTCTCATGAATAATCGTTCAGAGGAACTTCTCGGTGTTTATAAACAAAATGTACTGGGTTCTTCTGTTATCGATTTGTTAAAGCTGCAAGGACAATTTACAACCTATGATCTCTATCACCTGGATGATTCGGTTATTCTCGATTTCAGTTCAGATGAGCAAGTTTTCTTATTAAGGGCTCATTTTTCAGTCATTAAAAAGGAAAATGATGATTTAAACGGTCTGATTGCCGTGCTGCATGATGTCACTGAACAAGAACAAATAGAAGCGGAACGTCGGGAATTTGTTTCTAATGTTTCTCATGAACTTAGAACGCCTTTAACAACGATGAAAAGCTATCTTGAAGCGCTGCAAGACGGTGCGGTAAAGGATGAAGGACTGGCAACGAAGTTTTTAGACGTGACACAAATGGAAACAGAACGAATGATCCGTCTTGTTAACGACCTGCTGCAATTATCAAAGATGGATGCCAAAGACTATACCATCAATCAGCAACGAACCGACTTTGTGGAGTTTTTCCATAAAATTATTGACAGGTTCGAAATGTCGAAGAAACAAAACATCCGTTTTATAAGAAAGCTGCCTAAAAATCCGGTTTACGTCGATATTGATCGTGATAAATTAACACAGGTTATTGATAATATCATTTCAAATGCCCTTAAATATTCTCCGGAAGGCGGCGCGCTGACTTTTAACGTTGTGAATCTGGGGACTTTTATTAGAGCGAGCATTAGTGACCAAGGAGTCGGTATTCCGAAAGACCACTTATCGAAAATTTTTATGCGTTTTTACCGTGTAGACCGTGCCCGTTCAAGGAAGCTTGGCGGTACAGGATTAGGACTGGCTATTGCCAAGGAAATGATCGAAGCGCATGGCGGAGAAATTTGGGCCAACAGTGAATGGAAAAAAGGATCTACCATCTCGTTTACCCTCCCGGTGCATAAGGAGGAAGAAGTATGACGCGTGAAACAGGAAAAACGATCCTGCTTACGATCTTGGTTCTATTAAGTGTTGTACTGACGTGGAATATTTGGTTTTATCAAACGGAATATAAATCTTCCAAAAGTCCTTCTGATTCCGTTAAAAATGTCGCTATTGCCGATTCGAAGAGCTTGAAGGATGTTGTCAAGCCCGATTTGGCGGTTTATTATCATAATAATGATATGTTTGGTGTAACCAAAAGCGAATCCGTCAGTAAGGTATATTCCCTGTTTCGGAAAGCTACATTTACAAACGTTTATCCAATATACGGGCAGCACAGCATACCCGCCCGGGGCGGGAATAACGGCTATGAAATAGTATTTCCCGCACCGGTAACGATCAACACATTGCAAAAGCTTTTTAATTTTGATTCAGAAGACTTGTCTGTCCAAAACAACTTGATGATTGACAGGATTGAAATTTTTAAATCAGCGACTAACAATAATCAAGTCATGGCGCTTTTTAAAACGGAAAAAGATAATGCGGCTTTTTATGCAGCGGTTAAGGGTTTAAACGTCAATAATCTTTATACGTCATTCAGCAATGCTAATCTAGTGCCTTATTATAAACAGCCATTAAGGGTAAAAACAGCCTATTTACCGGCGGTTAAAACTAAAGTTAAGTCTATTTTAAGCTTTTATGATACGGTATCCTTTACCGATTTTGTCCCTATTTTGTTTAGTGATCCGGATAATGCGATCTATAGTAAAGGTTCTTATTCGGATGGCAGCCATCAGCTTGAGAAATCGGGGAATGTCTTGCAATATGTTAATCCGGCGATAGGTGACACATCAACTGATATCGAAGACCCGATCATTCACAGTTATGATTTCGTTAATGGTCATAAAGGGTGGACAGATGATTATATTTACGATGGCATTTCTCAAAATCCGTCGTCAGAACATCAAGAGGTTAATTTCCGGATTATGACGGGAGACTACCCGATTATTAGTACAGAAGTTTATCCGAACCAATATTTGTGCTTAATTAATCTTAATTGGAAGGATAATGAGCTGCAAAAATTAAACAGGACATTATTGAATCTGAATCCGATTGATACAAGAGAACCGCAGACATTAGCATCTGGACAAGAGGTTCTGCATCTGCTCAAGACCAAGGCTTCTATAAAACCAAAGGATATTGAGGATTTACGGATCGGCTACCGTCTGAGAACCGTATCTGATTCGGATTCGTCCATTAATTTGGTTCCAGAGTGGTTCTACAAACAAAAAGGAAAATGGTATTCAGTTCTCGATGCCGCGCAACCCGAAAAGCCATTACAAGGGGAGGCGAGCGCGTCATGAATTGGAGTAAAACAAAAACAATCTTTATTATTTGTTTCTTATTTCTCGATCTTTTCTTAGGCTATCAATTATATGAACGGCAAGTGCGAAACGAGAATTATGATAGCCTGGCCAAGAACAGCGTTGAAAATATTTTGCAAAAAAATAACATCAAAGTTGAAGTTCCGCTTCCTAATATTGATAATCAAAATATAACCTTTTTAAAAGGAAAGAGCGTTAAATTTGTCAATGAATCAGGGGACTTAATTGATGATTTGAAACAGCTGGAAGGGCCTAAAGACAAGCCGATTGAAAAAATTGAAGCCTTTAATAATGGCACGGTTATTCAAGGAACTTTCCCGAAACCTTTGCCAATGCCGAAAAATAAATCGGATCGTCAGGATTTCCTGAATGAGTATATTTACAAAGGTGACAACTACACCTATTGGAAAACTGATAAACAAGACAAGATGATGCTGTTTGTACAAAATTGTGATGATAAACCTATCTTTATAAAAGACAGGAAAGACATTAATATACTGCAATTGTTATTATCAAATGGTAAAATCACAGGTTACCGGCAAAGCTATTTTAAATTTACTAAGACAAATCAATTGGATATTATTAACCCGACGACAGCGATTAATAATTTATGGAGCAAAAATGATTTGCCAGTCAGTGAACATCCAAAAATTAAAAAAGTTGAATTAGGCTATTATAATCTCGTCGGTGACATTAACACTAATCAACCTTTGATATTTGTACCAATATGGCATATTAAAGTTAAAACCGATTCCGGACAGCACGAATACTTCGTTAATGCCGTCTCAGGATCGGTACAACCTACGGATGATAAACAGGAGTGACACGATGACTTTAAAGTACAGTGTTCTCGCAAGCGGCAGTACAGGCAATGCGATATATTTAGAAACAGAACAAAAAAAGCTGTTAATTGATTGCGGCTTAAGCGGCCGTAAAATGACTAATTTATTCAATCAAATTGGCAAATCCCCCGAAGATTTGGACGCTATTCTCGTCACCCATGAGCACAGCGACCATGTCAAAGGTCTCGGGGTATTCGTCAGGCGCTATAAGACGCCTATCTATGCTAATACGAAGACATGGCAAGCCATGTCTTCTGTTATTGGCGATATTTCTGTTGATCAGAAATTCACCTTTGAAACGGGGACAACGAAAGTTTTCGGCGATATTGACGTCGAATCATTTGGCGTTTCTCATGACGCGGCGGACCCAATGTTTTTCACCTTTCATTCTGCCGGCAAGAAATTAACTTTACTGACGGATCTCGGATATGTGTCAGACAAAATTAAAGGCATTATTAAACATTCCAATGCCTATATCATAGAGTCCAATCACGATATTCAAATGTTAATGATGGGAAGATATCCATGGAATATTAAACGCCGCATTTTAGGCGACTCCGGGCATATTTCAAACGAAGATGCAGGATTAGTATTATCTGAAGTGATTGGCAATGAAACAAAAAGCATATACTTAGCGCACCTTAGTAAAGATAACAACATGAAAGAACTTGCCAGAATGAGTGTCCAGCAAAAACTAGAGCAATATGGACTAAAAATAGGCGAAGACCTGTCTATTTACGATACCGACCCTGAAAATCCAACAACTTTAACTGCAATTTGAGGTTTAGAGATTGGCATTTTGGGTTAAAGAATAAAGCGTGAAAATTTAGATGATGTTTAAAAGGTCCGGGGAAATTGGCAAGTGATTGAGATTTGGGTATGTATTTTTGTTTGGTGCTCCTTCGCCGAGCTATAATCAAGGGAGAATTGCCACTTCTCGTCGCAGCTCGAAGCAGTTCGTGATGCAATGCTCGTTCCTTCCTTTTGAACACATAATTTTGCGTAAGTTATCAAAAATGTCCCATATTTAAATGAAATTTGGCACCAAGAGATATAATAAACATAGATCATATGACGCATAACAGAAGGGTAAGGTGATTAATTCAAATGGGATTCTACGATGATGAGCATTCACATTCAGAAGAACCCCGCCGCGAAAAACCGCGTCGAGGCTTATGGTTTCTCTCAGGTTTAGTCGGGGCCATCGTTGGTGTTGTAGTCATGTTATTTTTAACACCCGTTTTGTCCAATTTAGGCATCCTTCCTTATAATGTTAATACACAAGGTCAGACCAACGTTACAGGTCCAACAACAACCAAGAATGTTAAGGTTGATGTCAATTCGGCCGTTACAAATGCTGTTGCTGATGTTTCACCAGCGGTAGTCGGCGTCATCAACGAACAGAAGCAAGGGCAAGACTTCTTCAGCAACCTTAGCGACAAATACAGCGAGGCAGCCTTAGGATCAGGCATCGTTTATAAGAAAGATAATAAATATGCCTATGTTGTCACAAACAATCACGTCGTTCAAGGTGCAGGCAAGGTTCAAGTTCAGCTGGATAATAATACGAAAGTCAATGCACAAATTCTAGGTAAAGATGCTTTATATGATCTTGCTGTCTTAAGAATACCGGCTGACAAAGTGAAGAAAGTCGCTCAATTCGGCGATTCTTCTGACTTAAAACGCGGCGAACCGGTTGTTGCCATTGGCAACCCGCTCGGTTTCTCCGGATCCGTTACAGAAGGTATTGTCAGCTCAAATAACCGCGTGATTCCATCAACACACGGCAACGTTTCTTATCAAGCGCCGGTTATTCAAACGGATGCAGCCATTAACCCTGGTAACAGCGGCGGCGCACTCGTTAATATTGAAGGGCAAGTCATCGGCATTAACTCATCGAAGATTTCTGAGCAAGATGTTGAAGGCATCGGCTTCGCCATTCCGATCAATGTCGCAAAACCGGTCATTAATCAACTTGAAACAAACGGTAAAGTCGAACGCGCCTACCTTGGTCTTCAAATTATGGATCTCAGCATGATGCCTGCTAGCGAAACACAAAAGCTAAAAGTGCCAGCTGGTGTGAAAAATGGCCTTGTCGTTGCTCAAGTGTCCAATGGATCTCCAGCAGATAAAGGCGGTATAGAAGCCGGTGACGTCATCACAGAAGTCAATGGCAAGAAGATCACAAGCTATATCGATTTCTCAACTTACCTCTATACTAAGCTTAAACCAGGTGATACTGTGAACATGAAATTGTACCGCTTCGGTAAAGAAAAGAATGTTTCATTCAAACTCGGAGGTAAAGTATTCTCATAATGATCATACGGGGGCAGGAGAGCAGGGACTCTCCTGCTTTCCTGTGTTTAAAGAAGAAAAAATGAAAGGATGAAAAGATTGCGTTATCTTGTTTGTTTAGAACATGTCGAATTAGCCCTTGAATCAATTGTTGATAATTATCAAACAGCACCAGTCATTGAAGAAATTAAAAAAGAAAATAACTTATCCACACCCTGTGAATACTGCGAAAAAACCGCGGAATATATAGTGACAAACTAATGTACCCATACACCATATGGATAACAAATGTGGATATGTGGATAACTTCTGTGTATAACTTGTTTATAGGAAGGGATAACTTGTGAATATCAACATATTAACAGTCGGCAAACTCAAAGAGAAATATTTAAAGCAAGGCATTGAAGAATATGTCAAACGATTAGGCCCTTACGCAAAGATAACCATTTTCGAAGTACCGGATGAAAAAGCGCCAGATCAATTGAGCGACGCCGAAGTTGAAGAAGTCAAACAGGTTGAAGGCGAGAAGCTCCTAGCCAAAATCAACCCGGATACATACGTCATAGCCCTAGCCATTCAAGGGAAACAAATGACCTCAGAACAATTAGCGGACAAGCTCGACCAGCTGGCCACTTACGGAAAAAGCAAGATTGCTTTTGTGATCGGCGGGTCTCATGGGTTGAGCGATGAGGTGCTGAAGCGTGCGGATATGCATTTGTCTTTTTCGAAAATGACCTTTCCGCATCAGTTGATGAGGTTGATTTTAGTGGAGCAGGTGTATCGGGCTTTTAAGATTAATCGGGGGGAACCGTATCATAAGTGAGGGTAAAATAGAAAGGGACTTCAACGTGTCCCTTATCTCTTTATCTGTTGGATTTTGTATTTCCAAAGCTGATAAATCAACTTTTTTATCATGAGCATAGCTTCCCATCTTCCTTATGAGGTCTTTTGACTTTTTTTTACACCAGCTGGCGTGAAATCAAAATGAAGATGTATCTTGGTTATTTGCCTTCCTTTTCTTGGAGAAGGAGCAGCAGGCGTAATTTCAATTTCTTTAATGACCATCCGAAGGAGCTCTTTCTTTTCTTCACTATCAGCTTGTTCTAATATGCTGTCGAGATTTCTTACAAAGTAAAGCAGTGCCATCAAGTCTATTGGTTTACCTGTTGTATTAGCTAGATTTTCTTCAATTTCATCTAGTTGCAGCTGAAAAGAAAGTTTTACTTGTTGTTGTTCTTTTAACTTTTCAGTGAACATTGGCAACAGTTCAGGGTCTTTCATTAGGTTGTCAGTAATATTAGCAATATACTTTTCGCATTTATTTATAGATGCTTCCAGGCGTTTCTTTTCTTCCAATAGTGGTTCTTTTGCGTGCTCTCTTTCCTTATTCATTTTTTGAACGAGTCGCTGAAGAAATTAGCACCTAATGGATGAAATCAAAGTAACAAAACGGATGAAAGTAAGGCTATCCTATTTGTAATTTGAATGAGAAGGTGCGGAAACAGCATGAAAACAAAATTATGTCAGGGTTTTATGTACGAAACCGAACAGGAACTACAGAAATTGTTGGGTATTGAGGAATACCTGGATATGAAGTTCGACAAAGGAAATGCAGATTGGGAACCAGACCTGGAAGAAGATGGTGATGTATATGATCTGTCTTTATCATTAGCGATGGATGTCTATGTAAAGCGTAAAGCCGAAGGCCTAACGCAAAGAGAACTAGCACGAAAACTTGGAGTCGGTCTAGAAACTTTATCGAAGATTGAGAACGGCCATGAGAACCTTCGAACAAAAGTGAAAATGAAAACTGACGAATATTTGAATGAAGAATAATGTTTGAAATTAACTACTTCAGAAGAGCAGCCAATGAATAGCTATATTTAGGCTGCTCTTTTTTATTATGAAGTCACAGTAATGAAGGGAGAAAAGAATGAGCACTAGAACAAAAGAAGAAGTTGAAAACTATGTGGAAGGACAATGCAAATGCAATGATATACATTCTAAGCCAGAGCAATCATATAATGACTTGGGCTTTGAAGTCACCGTGTGGAATGTAAAAACAGATGAAGATGGGTCTTGGTGGGTGGTTGAAGGTGAAGGTTTACCAATGAATTTATATCCTCAAGACCAAGCATATTATTTTTCAACGGATGAAGCTTACTCCTTTCACTTGGGTTTAATGACTAGATTATTAAATGATGACAGTAAAGAGCCGTCAAAAAAAATTCAAGAAATTGAAATAGGAATAGAAATATCTATTGCAGTAAGAAGAAAGCTCACACAAGCCGCAGCAGTTTTGAATAATGCCATTGAATCAGAAGAGATACAATCAGTAGGGATGATTTGTAGAGAGGCATTAATAGTCCTTGGTCATAACATATTTTCTGAAGAATTCTTAGAAGATGGAGAAGAAGAACCCAAAAGAAATGACTTTAAAAATAGGAGTAGAATCGCAATCAGTGGTCTATTGCCAGGTGGGGATAACTCCGAGTTGAGAGACCATTTAAGGAAAATTTCTTATTCAGCCTGGGATTTTGCCAACAAAATTACCCATTTCAGATATTAGGACTATATATGAAGCCTCTATATGCTTAACTTTATGTACCGCAGTAGCATCATCTTTTGAAAATCTTTTAGCTAAACAAGGTGATCCATTTGGTAACCATCGATGCAAGAAGTGCGACAGTAGAAACTTTGAAATATATAGTCCTGATGGAGAACAGAAAGATACGGAAGAATTGTTAATTGTTTGTGAGGTTTATAAGTATGGACAACTAGTTACAGTAGACTAGTAGCATAATATTTAAATGAAAGGGGTCCACACAATGTACGAAGATTTCTTAAAAGATGTATTAGGAGATGCCACTTCCAAGGAAAACGAAGAAAGATACTCTTTGTCAAAGCTCATTTTTATGTCATGGATAAGCAAAAAACTTAAAGAGTACGAACAGGAACAGTTTGAAGAACAATTAACCAAGACTTTAGAAAACCTAGGAAATTATGATTTGGTTGAAGACGATGATATAAATGATTTACTTTTTTTATTTGGATACAAAATGCGGGAAGACCTTCGATTAGAGGAGATAGGATTTAACAACAGGTTAGCTCAACATTATGGTCTGGAGTTTTATTATTTGGAACTACTAGAGATACTGAGTAGGGAGTTAGGAGCACTATTTTCGAAAAATATAAATGATAATAGAGAAAAGGCTTTAACAGATTTTTTATTTCACCAACATATCCGTGCCTGCTCTATATACTCTGAAATAATATATTTGATCAAAGGTGGATTTGGAACAGGTGCAATTACAAGGTTTCGGTCCCTACATGAGTTAGCTGTAATAAGTGAATTTGTTGTGGAGAATGGTGAAGATGCAGCGGAAAGCTACTTCGATTATTTACCAGTTATGCAAATGAAGGACTTGATGTTTCAAGAAAGACTTGTAGGTGAGAGCCTTGATGACGAAACAGTTAAGAAAGAATTAAAGGTGCATTTACGTGAAATAACGGAGAAAAGAGGAAAAGATTTCACTAACTTGAAAGAGAGAAGTGACTACATATGGGCAAAGAAGTATTTGAAGAAGGGACAAAATGCTTCATTTAACCAGATTAGAAAAAGTATTAACAGGCAACATGGTTTGAAGCCTTATAAAATTGCATCGAATAATATCCATTCTGCACCCAAATCTATAGTATCATCACTCAGTACATCTAGTGGAACCTTTGGAAGCGGTGCAAGTAATATAGGGATTAGTCTAGCAGGTACGTGGGGGACATATGAAATGATTCAGGTGAACAGACTTGTCTTTAGTCAGCTAATACAAGAGAAAGAAAGTGAGTTAGTTGATCGCATGCAAGGTATGTTTATTATGAAAATGATGAACCATTTAGCTAAGCTATTGTATGAGGATTTTCCTGATAAAGAAGCCCAATTGTTAATGGATGAGGAGCAGTAAGAATATCATCATACTTATGTATCCGTACTGCTCAATGTTATATTAGTTTACCCTATCCAATGTTACGGTGAACCGTATCATAAGTAAATGAGGTTGGTTAAATAAATAACCTTCGATGAAACCAAAAGGTTTATCTTGTTTACTCAAGATAGACTTTTTTTTATATTGTTAAAGTATACTTAGATTGTAGTGAAATATCTTACCGATTTCTTAAGCGATAGATAGGCTGTGACCAAAATAAATGAAATAAATCAAATATTTTTTGCTGAAAGTCCAATATAAAGTTCAATAGAAATGAATCGAGGTGTAGATATTGGCTATTTTTCAGTATGAAGTTTTTTTAGCAGTGGTTGAAAGTGGCAGTTTTACAAAAGCCGGCGAAAAGCTGGGATTGTCTCAATCCGGAGTTAGTCATAACATTTCAACCCTTGAAACAGAATTAGGAATCGTATTGCTTCGGCGTAATCGGAATGGAATCTCTTTAACAGATGCGGGAGAGCGAGTTTTACCACATATTCGTCAGCTCATTCATTATGCAAAACTGCTTGAGCAGGAAGCGGCACTTATACAGGGAATCGAAGTAGGAAGCATTAAAGTCGGAACTTTTCCCAGCTTTTCGTCTAGATTTCTTCCGGGTCTCATTCGTAACTTTATCAATAAATATCCTGGTATTCAGATAGAGTTATATGAAGGCGGCTACGACGATATCAAAGATTTGATCACTTCTGGAACGGTTGATATTGGTTTTTTAACGCTTCCAGTTAAAGAATTTGAAACCATTCCATTACTAAAAGACGAATTATTTGTGTTAGTACCAGAAAATCATCGATTGAACACACCAAAACCAGTTAAAGTCGAATCAATACATAATGAATCATTTATTATGCCAAAAGCAGGTTGTGATATTTTAATAAAGCGGCTGTTTAGAGAAAATAACGTACATCCTCATGTTATTTTTGAAATAGAAGATAATAATACAATCATTTCTATGGTTCAAGAAGGACTTGGGATCACCATTATCCCAGAAATGGTCTTACCGAAAAATACTCCTAACTTGAAAGGGATTCCACTTGAAACGGTGTTGTTTCGCGAAATAGGTATAGCACTAAAATCTACTAAGCAAGCGGCACCTTCCATTAAGAAATTTATAGATATTATAAAAGAACAATTTAAGCAAGACCAGCTTGAATGAAAAGTCCATAAGAAGGGCCTTCATTCAAGCTGTTTTGTTTATATCGTTAAGATACCGCGTATGGTGATGGCAGCTGCTCCTGCTGCTTTGATGACTGGTCCTGATTCATTGGGAATGACAGTCACGTTGAGCATTCCAGGTCTTCCAATCGCATCGCCTTGAGCGATTTTAAGATGTGTTATCTCACTTTGAGGAATAATACTTTCTAAATAGAGGTAACCAGCTAATGCGCCGTTTGCTGCCCCTGTTACGGGGTCCTCAGGTATACCGATTCCCGGTGCGAAATCCCTGGTATATAAATCATATTCTTTTAAGGTGTTAAAAGTATAAAGGTGTGTCGTGCTGATATTATGTTCTTTATTATGCTTCCCTAATGCCGCTAAGTCTGGCATAGCATTGTCAATGTCCATTTGATTTTTTATAGGAACAAGTAAATGCCAGTTTCCAGTATTCGCTAGTTTGATTGGATAGGTTGGGTCGATACTTTCAGTTTTGACGCCGATCAACTGACTAAGTTCTTGCGGATCAATTGTGAACTCTTGCGTTTTTGGCGTAACTTGTGTCATTTCCACATCAATTATGACTCCATTTTCTTTATGCCATTCAACCGGTACTTTACCTATATTCGTTTCTAACACAATCCTACCTTTTTTCTCTGCTAGACCAAACTCAGTTGCCAATAGCCAGGTTAGTCCAACAGTTGCATGGCCGCAGAAGTTGATTTCTTCAGCAGGAGTAAAATATTTCACTTTATAATCAATGTCCTCGTTATTTGAAGGCAATAAAAATACGGATTCCGGTAAATTTAATTCTTTTGCGATACTTTGCATTTCATCTTCCGTTAATTTTTCTGCATCTAACACCACACCTGCTGTATTGCCTCCAAATTTTTCTATTGTAAATGCATCCACATGATAAACTCTTATTTCTCTCATCTTATTAACTCCTTTCAAATATTTTTTGATACTTCCATACTATGCCTTGATAATACATTAGTAAAATGAATATTTTTCATTAAATAAATCGGAAATACTAATGCAATATAAACCTCATTTAGGCATATTGCAGAGAGCATTATCATAAATGAATGAGGTTTTTATAATAGAGCTTAGAAGTGGAGCACAATATTGCTTCACTTTTTTCTTGCTCTAAAGACTGACCATAAGAGCAAGAATGAGGACGAAATGGAGGCAGATTACTTGTTAAAATGGGTCCAACAAACATTTGGAGGGAAATAAAATGAATAAGATTCAGGAATTCAATGAGCTGCATTTTTCAGAGGAACCATTATTTCTAGGAAACGCTTGGGATTTGCTTTCCGCCTTAACACTAGAAAAAGCAGGATTCAAAGCTATTGGTACAACCAGCTGGGGAATTGCTAACTCCCTAGGACATGCAGATGGAGAATTAATCGATTTTGACAGACACTTAGGAATAATAAGAACCATAACGGAGAATGTGAAAATTCCTGTTTCCGCTGATATCGAAGCTGGGTACAGTGAGGACACTAACAAGATTATTAATAATGTTTTAAAGACAGCTGATGTTGGGGCAGCTGGTATCAATATTGAAGATTCATTGAAAAGTTCAAACGGATTAAGAGAAATTCCAAATCACTGTAAACTTCTGGAGGAAATAAGAATAGCGTTAGATCAAAATGGGTATAAAGATTTTTATATCAATGCCAGAACTGATACTTACTTACAAAGGACAAATCCCTTACTGGAAACAATTGAACGAGGAAAGGCATATGTTGAGAGCGGTGCTAGCGGGATTTTTGTTCCCGGGTTAAAAGAGGATGATGAGATTAAAGAAATTACAAAGAATATTAGTGCTCCACTAAATGTATTATCTTTACCTGGACTAACGAATTGTAATAAGCTTAAAGAATTAGGTGTAAGAAGATTCAGTTTTGGAAATGCCCTATCTGATAATGTAATTGCTTATTTAGAAAAAAAGGCTGGCGAATTATTAGAGTTTAAGGATACTTCCCTTTTGTATGGGAACGAGTATTAATGTGAAAGGATAGTGGCTTACATGACGACTAATATCAATCTTTCATTTGAAGAGATGTGGGAGAAAATCATCACTTGTGATCGTAAATATGATGGGCTATTTTTTACGGCAGTAAAAACAACGAAAATTTACTGCCGTCCTTCCTGCAGATCAAGGAAACCCAAAAAAATGAATGTTGAATTTTACCATGACATGAATGAAGTTGAAAAAGCTGGTTATCGTCCTTGCAAAAGGTGTCAGCCAGAAGTTGAACATTCCCCGCATATTGAACTTGTCAGAAATATCATTACCTTCCTAGTCAATCATTATAAACAAAATTTGATTTTAAAAGATATAGCGGATCAAGTCGGTTTGAGTCCCTTTTATTTGGAACGCTTATTTAAACAGGAAACTTCTGAAACTCCGCGTACTTATTTAGAAAAAATTCGCATCGATAAAGCAGCCCACCTTCTAAAATGCACCGCTATGACAAACTTAGAGATTTGCTATGAAGTGGGATTCCAGAGCCCTTCCAATTTTTACAAAGTATTTCGAAGCTTAAAAAACTGTTCTCCTAGTGAATATCGAAAGGGACCCCTAAATGAATTGGATCGATAATGAATCCTATTTGGAGATTTATCCTCCAAAGGAATTTAATTTTGAAGAGTGTTTAATTTTTTTGGGCAGGTCCAATCAGGAAGTGCTTCATCAGATTAAAGAGGGATGTTTATATAAACTAATGAAATTTAATGAATCCTTAATTTTATGTAAAGTTGGATCTATTAATCATACCATAAGGGTTGAATTCCCAATAAGCCCTTCATCGATTGACCTACGCAAAAAAGTGGCAGAGTATATTTGGGAATGGTTTGATTTGGATCAGGAATTAGGGGAATTTTATCAATTGGCTGGTCAAGATAAAGTTTTAAAGACACTCGCCCATAAATATTATGGATTACGGATTATGTGCATTCTTGATTTATTTGAAGCGCTGGTATGGGCGATTATAGGACAGCAAATTAATTTAACATTTGCTTATACGTTAAAGAAACGCTTCGTTGAAAAATATGGCGAAAGCCTGACTTTCGAAGGAGAAACGTTTTGGTTATTCCCCTCATTTGAAAAAATAGCATCAATAAATGTCGATGATTTAAGGAAACTTCAATTTACGCAAAGGAAGGCTGAATATATTATTGGAATCGCTAAAGCAATGACAAATGGAGAATTAACCAAAGAATTATTGCTTCAGAAGAATGATGATCAGCACATACAAAAATCATTAATGATGATAAGAGGTATCGGAGCATGGACGGCAGATTATGTAATGATGAAATGCCTGCACTACACCTCTTCCTTCCCCATTTCGGATGTCGGCCTTCATAATGCATTAAAGAATCAATTAGTTCTTGAGAGGAAACCGACTATAGCAGAAATAGAAGAATTTGCAGCAGATTGGGAAGGTTGGCAGGCGTATGCCACCTTTTATCTGTGGAGGTCCTTATATGACAAGGAAATATAAATTAGACTATGAATCACCGATTGGCGTGATAGAAATAGTCGGTTCTCATGAAGCCGTCAACTCTATTTTGTTCTCTGAAGAGTGTAAAAAGGTGAATCTTTTACATGCTGAAACTCCTCCAGTTTTAAAGGAATGCTATAACCAATTTGACGAATATTTTAAAGGTGATCGCCATGATTTTACATTCCCGTAACAATTTGAAGGGACTGAATTTCAAAAAAAAGTATGGAAAGCCTTAACGGAAATCCCCTATGCAAAAACGGGGGCCTATAAAAATATTGCCGTTTCCATTGGGAATGAAAAAGCCATCAGAGCTGTAGGGAGTGCAAATGGAAAAAACAAGTTAAGTATTGTCATTCCTTTTCACAGAGTAATCGGTTCAAATGGGAAATTAACCGGTTATGCAGGAGGTCTGTGGAGAAAAGAATGGCTGCTTCGGCATGAGAAGTCTTGTAATAAGGAACATAAGTAGATGTTAAGAACTCTAGACCTCACTTAGATCTGTTATGGAGAGCCTTATCATAAATAAATAGAGGTTTTATTTTCGAGTATTTGAAAAGGGAAGTTACTAAAAACTTCTCTTTTTATTTTGGATATAATTTGAATAGGAGCTTATTAAAGTCCAATTTTGCACAAATAAGAGAACAGGATTTAGTCCTAGTTTTTGCACAAAAAGCAGGGCGATATTTGGTCTCTACATTCTTTAAATAAAGGGTTATATTATATTTAAGCAATTGCTAATAGAATAAAAATACTTTTTTGCACAAACTTTGTGTGCAAGGGAGGTATTTATCTAATGTCATTAGATCAGCGCAGTACTGCAATACTTTCATATTTAATTAATGCACAAACCTACGTCAAGACTAAGGAATTAATTGAGAAATATCATATTTCCAGGAGGACCGTTTATTACGATATCGGAAAAATTAATGACTGGTTGAAAGATAATGATTTGCAGCAGATAAAACATGTTCGCTCAGCTGGCTTCCTTATTGAAACTGAAACAGCTAGAGAGGTTTCTAAAAAATTAGGAACATTAAGAACCTGGCATTATGAATATTCCGCAAAGGAGCGGAAAGCTTGGCTGGCCATATATTTAATGGCACGGGACAATCCACTATATCTTGAGAATCTAATGGAGAAAATTCGTGTAAGCCGGAATACCACCATTGAAGATTTAAAAAATCTAAAGGTAGAGTTGGAGCGATTTCATTTAAAGTTGGAATTTCATCGAAAATCGGGTTACGTGATTAATGGCGATGAAGAGGATAAGCGAAAGGCAATAGTACATTTTATTCAGCATGTTTTTCCAAATGAAAACTGGCAGACATTTTTATCAAAAATTCCAATGATTATAAATGCTGACTCTAACCAATTTGATTTTGAAAAATTGAAAGCGATTCAGCAAATTATAGGGGAAATTGAACAAAAATTAAATATTCAATTTACTGATGAGATTTTGTACAGTCTTTCTTTTCGTCTTTTATTATTTTGCAGGCGGGTTTCCCAAGGAAAGAAAATTAAGATTGATCCAATCGAAAAAGATGTTTTACGGAAAATTAAACAGTATGAAGCGGCTCAAAAAATTGGTGAGAGACTTGCTGCACTCTTTGAAATTGATTTCCCTGAAGATGAAATTTTTTATATTACGCGGCATCTATTAAGTTCTCGAATTCAATTTTCAGAGGGGATAGAATCGACCAGATATAGTAATGATTCAGAAATTCTAACAAAAGTCGTTGCACAAATGGTTACAGACTTTCAAAAGTATGCTTGTGTCTTTTTTAAGAATCGTCAAGAAATAGAGAAAAGCCTCCTTCTCCATGTGAAGCCGGCTTATTACCGAATTCGATATGGTTTGGAATTTGAAAGTGATTTGACTGAGTCTATTAAGGAACAATATCATGACATCTTTCTATTAACCAAAAAGGTTATTTCTCATTTGGAAGCCGTTGTCGGAAAAGAAATCAATGAAAATGAGATTGCACTCATTGCCATGCATTTTGGTGGTTGGATGAGAAAAGTAGGAGCTAAGCCTGCCGTTCGAAAGAAAGCTATTCTCGTTTGCACAAATGGCGTTGGCACTTCCCGATTGCTTTTACATCAATTGGAAGGGCTATTTTCCACAATAGATTTAATTGGTAGTGTTTCATTAAGGGAATATAAAAAAAATCAATATGATGTCGATTTTATTATATCCACTATTCCACTAGAGGAAAAAAATAAACCAGTCTTTGTCGTAAATCCAATTTTAACAGAGGCAGAAATGGAAAGCTTATTAAAAAAAGTAAATGTCTATTTCGATAGGGGTTCCAAACGAAGTTCTTCCATAGATGTATTGATGGAAATCATTCAAAAACATGCAAATGTATTGGATAAAGAAGGACTTCAACAGGAACTGAAACAATATCTTTATAAGCCTGAAAAAGTGGTAAAAGAAATCGAAAAGCCTTCTTTAAACAGCATCCTTCAAAAGAAGCATATTCAATTGAAAAATGAAGTATCGGATTGGAAGGAAGCTATTCAAACGGCATCAGCGCCTCTTCTTAAGGAAGGATTAATTTCGGAAGAATATGTTCAAGCCATGATACACAATATTCATAAGATGGGGCCATACATTGTGATTTCACCGAAAGTGGCGATACCGCATGCACGCCCAGAAGATGGGGTAAACAAACTGAGTATGAGTTTGTTAAAGCTTTCGAATGCGGTCCCATTTTCGGAAAAAAGAGAGCATGATATTCAAATTGTGATTGTGTTAGCAGCGATTGATGGTGAAGCACATTTAAGAGCACTTTCACAGTTAACGAAAATGTTTTCAGTTCCGAAAAATGTAAATAAAGTTTTACTGGCTAAATCCTCAGAAGAAATTTTTAGTCTAGTTAATGTCTATTCCATGCAGGAGAGAAGTTGTGGTAACAGTGAGGGGATTCTAGAATGAAGTTTTTAGAAAAGTATCTTGTTGAATTTGACGTCGATGTCTCATCTCCAGAAGAAGCAATCCGAGCAGCAGGTAAATTGCTTGCTGAGAAAGGCTTGGTAGAGGGAAATTATGTGGAAGCAATGGTTCAATCCTATCATAAAAACGGCCCATATTTTGTCCTAGCTCCCCAAATTGCACTTCCGCATGCAAGACCGGAAGATGGGGTAAAGGAGGCATCTGTTTCCTTTTTACGATTAACAAATCCAATTGTTTTTGGAAGCGCCGCCAATGATCCGGTGAAATTGATTTTTGCTCTTGGGGCATCTTCCAGTAATGAACACATAGAGATTTTGCAAAAATTAATGACTTTATTAAGCAATCAAGATAACGTAAAAAAGTTGATGGAAATTACTTCATATTATGAACTGGAACAAATATTAGGAGGAATCAAACTATGAAAATTTTATGTGTATGTGGATTAGGTCAAGGGACAAGCTTAATTTTGCGAATGAATGTTGAGACTGTTTTACGTCAATTAGGGATTCAAGCAGATGTGGATAACGCCGATGTGTCCAGTGCTTCTAGTGAAAGACCTGATTTAATTATTACAAGCAATGAATTGGCTGAATCATTAGCAGGACATCCTACTAAAATATTAATTGTAAATAATTACTTTGATTTGGATGAAATTAGACAAGCTTTGGAGGGCCATTTTAACTAATATTTGATGGAGGGGGGCAGCCTATGCAAGTAATAACTTGGATTGCTAATAATATAATCGGTGTTCCAGCGTTTTTAATTGGAATTATTGTTTTGCTTGGATTAATATTGCAGAAAAAAACAATAAGCCAAACTATAACCGGTACATTTAAGGCTATGATTGGCTTTTTAATCATCAATGCCGGTGCTGGAATCATTACTGGTGCATTAAATATATTCCAACCAATGTGGGCAGAAGTATTTGGTTTAAAGGCAGGCAGTTTAGGCCAGTTTATGGGGCAAACTGCATTTAATATAAAATTTGGTTCTGCTGTAACATTAGCGATGTTTATTGGATTTTTAATCAACGTATTGTTAGCTCGCTTTACGAAGTTTAAATATATTTATTTAACGGGACATATGATGTTTTGGACAACAACCATCTTTGCTGGTGTTATCGTAGAAGCGGTAGGTCCTGGTCATATATCCATGGTAAAATTGGTTGCTTTCTTATCTGTTTTCATGGGTCTATATTGGACTTTCCAACCGGCACTTGTTCAACCATTTATGAGAAAAGTGACGGGAGGGAACACTATTGCATTAGGTCATACTTCAGCAATAGTGGCAATTCTCTCTGCTTTGCTCGGAAAAGTTCTTGGGAATAAAGAAAACGATTCAGAAAAGATAAAATTGCCAAAAGGCCTCGAATTCCTAAGGGATTCCAATGTTATCACCGCTTTGACAATGGGTGTATTATTCTTAATTGGTGCGATTATCATTTCTGTAAAAGGTACACCGGGATCCCATGCATTAATTAAACAAGCTGCTGGGCAAAGCTTCCCTATGTACTCCATCGTTCAATCATTTACATTTGCAGGTGGTATTGCAGTTGTATTGCTTGGGGTAAAAATGTTCATTGGTGAAATTGTCCCTGCATTTAACGGTATTGCAACAAAATTAGTACCAGGCGCTGTACCGGCACTTGATTGTCCGGTAGTATTTACCTTTGCTCCAAATGCAGTTATTCTTGGATTTTTAGGAGCATTCTTTGGTTCGTTAATTTGGTTAGTAGTGATTGGTAATACCGTATCTTATGTATTTGTTCCGACGATGATTGTATTGTTCTTCCATGGTGCAACTGCAGGGGTTTTTGGTAACTCTACCGGCGGTGTACGTGGTGCATTAATTGGCGGATTTGTAACATCAACAGTTGTTGCTTGGGGCCAATATATCATGGTTCACTTCCTGGTTGCATCTACTATCCCTGATACAGCAATGTGGGCAGCAGATTGTGATATGTTTGTTCTAGGACCAATTGTGAAAGCGCTTGCCCATATACTCTTTTAATCTTAAAACCTAGTTTAAAGTAAAGGGATGGTCATTGCCCTTTACTATCGTTTTTAATTTTACTTTATGGAGGAATTAACATGAGTTTCGTTCGTACATTAAAAGGTGATATCAAACCAGAGGAATTAGGATTTACCTATTCCCATGAACATATTGTTTGCCGTCCGGCTTATTGGGCAGAAAGAGGAGAAGACGATCTTTTACTTGATGATAAGGAAAAATCAAAATTAGATGTCCAAGATTTTAAAAATCATGGCGGGCGTTCTATTGTGGATGCCACTGCCGTTGACTACGGCCGCAATGTACAAGCTGTTAAGGAAATTTCAGATGAGTTGGATATTCAAATTGTTGGAACAGCAGGCTTTAATAAAAGCTTCCTTTGGGATGCCAAAATTAAAGAAGATTTAAAATCAGCTATTGGAAACTTCAATACTTATGGAGAATGGATTGAAACTGCCAGTATCAATGAATTAACAGAATTTGTTGTTCTTGAAGTAGAAGAAGGTTTAGAAGGAACTCCCTTTAAAGCAGGTCAAGTAAAATTTGGAACAGGTTATAACCGGATAACTCCTTTAGAAGAAAAAACATTACGTGCTGTTGCACGGGCCCATCATGAGACAAAGGCTCCAATGCACTCCCATACAGAAGCAGGAACGATGGGACTTGAACAAATTGAACTTTTAAAAAGTGAAGGGGTCAACCTTGAATATATGAGTTTTGGTCATATGGATCGTAATCCAGATCCTTATTATCACGAACAAATTGCCAAAACAGGTGCATTCTTGAGTTTTGACGGAATCGCAAAAATCAAATATGCCCCGGAAAGCACTCGCATTCATTGTATTCTAGAGCTTGTTAAAAAAGGCTATGAAGATCAAATTCTAGTCAGTGGTGATACGGCTAGAAAAACGTATTATAAGCATTATGATTATGGTCTTGGTCTAGAATACATTATTGCTAAATGGGTGCCTCGCTTTATTGATGATGCCAATCGCCAAGGTTTTGACGGAGAAAAACTAATCCGTAAATTCTTTATCGATAATCCGGCTCGATGCTTTGCATTTAAAAAATAATAGGGGGCCTTAAGCATGATTTTTCAACAAGAAAATTCATTTGAGGTAAAAGGCAAAATTGAAAAAAGCTTAGTGGCCATATTACCAATTGGGGCTGTAGAAGCGCATGGCCCTCATTTACCGCTTGGAACCGATAACTTTTTAGCTGAAAGACTAGCTGAACGGGTGGCCGAAAAAACAGGTGCCTATGTTCTGCCAACTTTGCCTTATGGGCAAGTTTGGAGTTTGAAGAACTTTCCCGGAAGCATCAATATCAGTAATGAATCGTTAATCAGCTTTATTTATGATATGGGTGTTAGTCTCTATGAACAGGGATTCCGTGTTTTTGCCATAATCAACGGCCATTTAGGAAACGCAGTTGCCATGAAAGAAGCAGCACGTAAGCTCTATGCGCAATACCCCGATTTTAAAATACTTTATCTTTTCTATCCTGGCGTGAAAAAGGTAACAGAAGAAGTAAGAGAAGCGAAATCGGTTCATTCAACATATTTCCATGCTTGCGAAATTGAAACGTCTTATATGCTTTATTTGGCAGAGGAGTATGTAGATATGTCCAAAGCGCTTCCAGAAGATCCGCAAATTCCAATGAGTGCTGATGTAACACCAACACCATGGGAAGCGTTCACTTCTACTGCTGTATTAGGCAATGCAACCCTTGCTACAAAAGAAAAAGGGGAAAAAATTATTGAAATTGCCATTGAAAATATGATTAAGCTGATTGAAGGCGCCAAGAGAGGATTTAAAAAAGCTGAATAAATTAGATGACTTTTTACTATTAATTTTCTTGATTAGGGGATGAAAACATATGTTATCACAGTATTTTTCAATAGCTAGGGAAAAAATTGAATTAGTTGAAAAATATGAAATGAACAAAATGAGAGAAGCAGCTGAAAAAGTAGCAGAAGCTATCCAAAACGGCGGTATCATTCAGCTTTTTGGCTGTGGGCACTCTCATATTTTAACAGAAGAAGTATGCTATCGGGCAGGCGGACTTGTTCCGATTAATCCTATTTTATATGAACCATTAATGCTTCATGAAGGCGCTTTACGCTCCTCTGAATTAGAACGGCAAAATGGCTTAGCAGCTAAATTTATGAAGGACCAAGACATCCGGAAAGAAGACGTTATGTTTGTAATCTCTACTTCTGGCCGCAACCCGGTCCCTGTAGATGTTGCTCAAACAGCAAAAAGAAAAGGTGCTTTTGTGATTGGAATAACTTCTTTGGAATATTCTCAAAGCCAGCCATCTAGGCATGAAAGCGGGAAACACTTATTTGATTCTGTAGATTTAGTCATTGATAATTATTCGACAAAAGGGGATGCAGCTCTTTCCTATAATAAAGTTAGCGTTCCATTTGGGCCTACTTCAACTGTTGTTGGAGCTGTAATCATCAATGCCATTCTAGCCGAAGCTATAAAAATTCTTGCTGACAACGGCGTTGAACCCCCAGTATTCTTAAGCGGAAATATTGATGGGGCGGATGCACATAACCAACGGTTGGTGGAGAAATACTGTGGAAGGATTGCATTATTAAAATAGAATTTGTGCCTGTTTGACCGTGGAGTTTAAAAAAACCTGTGTTTTTAAATTATTAATTATGTAATTTTAGAACCACTATTAACGGATGGTGGTTTTCTTTTTGCTAGGAAAAAACCTTTGACCGGGTCTCCTTTTTATACTAAAAGTGGGGGTCAAGCCCCCGCTTTTAGCATAACGAGCATATAAACCGAAGATAATATGGTAATAACAGCGATGAATATTTTTAAATAGTTAATAGGTACTTTATTTGCAAGGCGTGTCCCTGTTAAAATACCTGCAATTGTCCCTAGTAAGCTGGAAATAATTAATAGTTTAATACTTCCCATACTTGCATGAGCAAAGTAACCGAAAATGGATGGAATGGCGATGATAATGGAATTAAACAGACCAACGCCAACCGCCGTCCTTATATTGACGCCAAGGCTTGCCAGTAAAGGAACTACTAAAATAGGGCCGCCTGCACCTGTTAACGAACAAATAGCCGCTGTCATAAATCCGAGAAGTATTATGATTGGAGATTTATCCAATAACCTCGATTGTTTTTTTTCTATAAGAGAATCTGTGCTTTGAGAGTTTTTCTTTAGTAATATTGAAAGTCCGGCTAATAAAATAAAAATGTAGAGAAGTAGCTTTGCCAGAAAATCTGAAATTAACACATTGATTTGTACGCCCAAAAATGCACCTGGCAGACTGCCAATACTTAAATAAGTGGCAAGTTTTAGATCCATGTTTTTAGATTTCCAATAGGAATAGGCGCCGATGATGCCTGAAACAGCAAAGGATAAAAAACTGAGCGCCAGTGAGTCATGCACGGGCATATTTAATAAACCAACATAAATTAGCGGAAGAAGAAAGCCAGAAATTCCGGACATTCCCAATAATACACCAATAATTAAATTTGAAAAGAAGACGATACAAATAAGATATAAATAAGTGAACATTCTCTGACTCCAATTCCTGTAAAGCACAGATACTATTCACTATGCTTCATCTGAGATTATATTTTAGCTCTAATGGAAAGGTCCTTCATTGCACGTTTGCTTTCATATTTTATTTTCTCTTCATCAAGTGTAAGAACTTCTCTGTTTTTCATTAATAGTTTACCGTTCACGATTGTATCAGTGACATCGTTACTGTTTACAGACTCTATCAGCGTGTTTACTAATTGATGTGTAGGCTGAATATGCGGTTGGTCAATGTTAATCAGAATCATATCTGCTTTTTTACCAGCTTCAAGCGTTCCAAGCTGATGCTCCTGCAGCATTGATTTTGCCCCGCCTAATGTTGCCATTTCTAAAATATTCTTTGAAGGCATCACAACCGGATCAAAAATAGGGACGCCCCAAAATGCGCGCATTAATGATTTAAACACTTTCATCTGATCAAATAAGCTTAAGCCGGAATGAGCAGCACCATCTGTTCCTAATCCAATACCTATTCCTTTTTGAAGCAAGCCGGGTGTTTTTGTAAACCCTTTTCCTGCATTACTGATCGGACAGTGGACGATTTTGCTATTATATTTTTTAATGATTTCCATTTCGTTTTCCGATAGCAGAATACTGTGGGCTCCCAAGAAATTTTGATCCAAGACACCTAATGATTCAAGAAATTCATATGGCCGCATTTGAAAGTTTTCTAAACAATAGCTGACTTCATTCGGATATTCGTTCATATGGGTTTGTACACCTGTTGAGCAGTCTCTTGCCATTTCAAACACTTTTTGGATTAAGCCGGGTGTGCAAGTAATAATGGATCTAAGGGAAAACCATACGTCTAATCTGCCGTCGCCTGCCCCGTGAAAATCGTTAAACAGCTGCTTGTTAACACAAAGGTTTTCCTCAATACTGGATTTCATTGTATCTGGAATATCCTTGCCGCTATCCATCGTGGAACAAGTAAGCACACCGCGCAAACCTGATTCTATAACAGCTTCTGCCACTTTATGCATGTGTCTTCCGCCAGCATCAATAAATGCAGTTGTCCCGGACTCAATCATCTCAAGGCAGCTTAATTGAGCGCTCGTAAAGACATCCTTTTCCTGCAGATTACTTTCAAACGGGACCATAATGCGTGTCCAAATCATCGGATATTCATCAGTAATTCTTCCGCGCAAAAGCTGCTGGCATATATGGGTATGGGCATCAATTAAACCGGGCATGACTAATTTTCCATTGCCGTTTAAAGTTTCTTTGGTCTTATAGTTTTTAGAAAGTATGGTCTCATCACCAATATCTAAAATGTTTTTATCTTTGATAACCACACACTGGCCGCTTTTTACTTCAAATTCGGGGGTGAGTATCGAACAGTTCTTAATCATTAAATCAGCCGTATACACTTTATTCTCCATTTTATCCTCCTGTACTGAAAAGATAGGGGAGGACAGTGCCTCCCTTTTTTCTGCTTTATTTAGAACTAATTAATGGCGTGTGTTAAGTCTAAAAATACTTGAGCAAAAACAGCTTGGATAAGAAATGTGCCTGTAAAGACTAAAATGGCCACGATGAACATTTTCCAGCTCTGGCTGATGAAAGATTTAAAATTAAGTCCAATGCCTGCCATTGTACCAACAATCGTGATTGGCGCCATAAAGGTTATTTTGCCCGTAAATTCAATGACTGGTTTTGCGATAGGGGAAATAGGACTGGCGACAAGCAATCCTACTAATACAACGTAAACAATCGCAGGGATTTTTAAAGGAATTACTTTGCCGATCGATATCCCTACAAATGCTATAGCAGATAAAATCAGTACACCAGGAATAGAGTCAGAAATGGACATATGATTTTCAAAAAGGTTTGCAATAATCGTCGTAATAACTGAAGTCAATAATAGAGAAATTGTCCAATCCCGCATGTTCATGGCCATTTTATCAACCTTCCTTCCTGTTGCTTATTTGTTGGATTCCCGTTTTATGAACAAGGCCGATGACCGGCTCCAGCCAATAATAGAGTTTCTTTGTCAGAGGAAGTGAAATAAATAAAGTAAAATAGATCCCAATGACGGCGGACAGCATATCACTTGCGCCGGCCAGCATGACGATTTGGTCAGCATAATGAGGATAAATGGCTGCCAAAGTGCTGGATGCTGCTGCCATCATCACGCCGCTGCCAATGCCGCAAGCCATGGCAAGCGCCAAAGGATGAAAAAGATGCGTAGAGGCAACTATACTTGCCAAAAATCCGATATAAGTCGTTCCAATAATAAAACCGATAATATAAATAGAGAGCGCTCCCCTGGCTTCGGGTGATTCGGCTCCGTATAGGTGGCAAATTAATCCGTAATCTTTATCTCTGCAGGTTGAACTTGTTGCACCTATAGCTTCCCTTTTGATGCCGAGCAATAAGGCTATTGGCAAGGCTAAAAGGATGGTTCCTACGTGCCCTAACTCTTGAAAAGCTAGAGCGGGTCCCACATCAACTAATTTTGGAAGATTTGCTCCAGCAAGCACCCCTGCTTTCGCCATAAAAGGGGCAATTGTTACAAGAACAAGAGAAGAAGCTCTTTTTGCTTCCTTTTTCTTAAAAAATCCAAGAATACCGGGTCCAAGCAAGATACTGATTACGATCGCAAATAACATTGGATAAATAATAATTAAAGCTGATCCCAAGTGGATTTTTTTCATTCCAATCAGTTCCGCAAGTATGACAATGATGATAGCAGATAAATATAACCGGTAATTCTCTTTTAAATGCCCCCAAATGGATTTGCTTTCCTCTGCTTGTTTCATTCCCTTTGCCTCCCTCGTTAATTTCGCAATTCATTCGTATAAAAAGCGATAAAAAATAAAAAAAACTCTAGATTTCACTAGAGTTTGACATACAGAAAAAACATAAAACGAAGGATAGCATAAAAAGGCCCGGGTAATTCCGAGTTATTGCATTCCGTTTTTTGTTATTCTCCATAGTCAAACTATTTACGGTAGTTTGGTAGAAACTTTTGGACCATATCTCCAAATTTATACGAAGAATTAAAAATACGTATATTAAATTTTTATAAAGTAAAATCGTTCGTATATTTGGTAATGTACATTATTTTCATCAGAGTGTCAAAGTTTAATTATTCCTATTTGCGAAATATAAGGGAGCAGTAAGTGGGGAAGGGAAGGTACATGTTTAAGCGGGAAAATGGCGGAATGATAATGCGGGCCCTGAAGAACATTTTTTCAAAAATATCAAGCAAAATGTCCTTCATAAGCTGTATGAAAAGTAATTTCCTTCCGTTATTATGGATGACAAAATTCAGGATATACACAGGAAAAATTGCCTTTCATATTTAATTCAATCATCAGTTTTTATAAAAATTTTGGTCCTTATAAGCATCCGTGTTAAGGCTTTTGTAACGTCCTCTCCTTCCAGTATGTCACTACTAAACTTACCAACTTTTAAATAGCTTAACAAATATTAAGTCATTGTAAATATTTCAATCTATTAATAATAGTGATACACTATAGTTAGGTAATAATGATCCAGAAAAGGTGTGTGACTAATCGCGCCCTGACTTGCTGTTATGCCAAAGCCGGAGCGCCTGCACCCTTTCTGCAAATTTTAGGGTATAAGGGACGGTAAAAATGAGTAACAGACAATCTAAAACAGACGTTATCTTAATTGGCGCCGGAATCATGAGTGCAACTTTGGGGACACTCTTGAAAGAATTAGTACCGGACTGGAAAATTACAGTGTTTGAGAAACTCGAAAACGCAGGAGAGGAAAGCTCCAACGAATGGAATAATGCTGGAACAGGGCATTCTGCACTGTGCGAGCTTAACTACACCGTCGAAAAACCAGACGGATCCATAGATATTAGTAAAGCTATCAATATTAATGAACAGTTTCAGGTTTCAAAGCAGTTCTGGTCTTATCTTGTTAACGGCAATCAAATAAGCAATCCGCAAGACTTCATCATGCCATTGCCCCATATGAGTTTAGTACAAGGGGAAAAAAATGTTGAATTCTTGAAAAAAAGGTTTAAAGCGCTTTCTGACAATCCTCTGTTCCAAGGAATGGAATATTCCGATGATCCGGAAAAATTGAAGGAATGGATTCCGCTAATTATGGAAGGACGCGCATCGAATGAACCTATTGCGGCAACAAAAATAGACTCAGGAACTGATGTCAATTTTGGTGCTTTAACACGCATATTATTTGACCACTTAAAGAGTAAAAACGTTGATATAAAATTCAAACATAAGGTTGACGATATTAAACGTACTAGTGACGGCACGTGGGAATTAAAAGTGCGTAACGCAAGCGGCAACGTTGAGCGTCATACTGCAAAATTCATCTTTATCGGCGGCGGCGGCGGAAGTCTCCATTTACTTCAAAAAACTGGTATTCCTGAAAGTAAACATATTGGAGGATTCCCGGTAAGCGGACTATTCCTTGTATGCAACAATCCGGAGGTTACAGAGCAGCATCATGCTAAAGTATACGGCAAAGCAAAAGTTGGTGCACCTCCAATGTCTGTGCCGCATCTTGATACAAGATATATAGACAACAAAAAGTCATTACTTTTTGGACCGTTTGCCGGCTTCTCGCCAAAATTCTTAAAAACTGGTTCAAATATGGATCTAATACGTTCTGTAAAAATGAATAATATCTTAACTTTGTTAGCGGCAGGTGCAAAAAACATTCCGTTAACAAAATACCTGATCCAACAACTTATGTTATCGAAAGAACAACGTATTGAAGAGTTGCGGGAATTTATTCCGAATGCTAAAAGCGAAGATTGGGATATCGTGGTAGCGGGCCAACGTGTACAAGTAATTAAAGATACTGAAGATGGCGGTAAAGGAACACTGCAATTTGGTACCGAAGTTGTCAGTGCCGCTGACGGCTCGATCGCTGCATTGCTCGGCGCTTCTCCGGGTGCTTCTACTGCCGTTCACGTCATGCTTGAAGTAATCAAAAAATGCTTCCCGCAACATCTAAAAGAGTGGGAACCGAAAATTAAAGAAATGATTCCTTCTTATGGATTGAAACTGGTAGAAAACCCGGAACTTTTTAACGAACTTAGTATCTCAACATCGAATGCGCTTCGTCTAGGTGAAAACAGCCCACAAACAGAACAAAGAGAATCAAAAGTAACGGCGAATTTTTAATTGCTATCTTTTATAATTGATTATTTATTTGTTTAACCCCATGTTTACATGGGGTTTTTATTTTGAGTGTAAAATCTTTAAGATTCTTTGAACACCTGATGAAGCGGGAAAGTTTAAAGAGCGATTTACAAGAAAAATCCAAGGATAGTTTTTAGAAAAGCACTTTAATAGGCCGGAAATAGTTGGAGAAATCAGATCAAATCTGTAACAGAAATATTACTATCGGTGTTTCCAGTAGTATAAAGATATCTTTATTTTTTAAAAAGTAATTGAAAGGCATTTTCTTTTGGGTTAAAATATTATCAAGAAAAATGTTAACGTTAACATTTAACCGATACAAAATGAAATATAGATATACATCTATATTGCCCTTTATTTTGTTAACGTTAAACCTTTTGTGTATTTTTGGAAGGGTTTTCATTAAGCGAAACTATTAGGAAGATGGTGGACATATGCGTAACTTTATGGATGAAAAATTTCTCTTGAAAAATGAGACAGCGGTCAAATTATATCATGATTATGCAAAGGAAATGCCAATAATTGATTATCATTGCCATTTAAGTCCCAAAGAAATTTATGAAAATAAGACGTTTAAAAATATCACAGAAATTTGGTTATACGGTGACCATTATAAATGGCGCTTGATGAGAAGTAATGGCGTCGATGAAGAATTCATTACAGGTAGTGCTAGTGATTATGACAAGTTTATGGCCTGGGCAAAGACAGTTCCAATGACAATAGGGAATCCAGTATTTAATTGGACACATTTAGAATTGCAAAGGTTTTTTGGAGTTTACGATTTACTAAATGAAAATAGTGCACCTGAAATTTGGGAAAAAGTGAATGCTTTATTAAACAGTGACGGCTTTGGAGCTCGGGACTTCATCAAAAAATCCAATGTGAAAGTTGTTTGTACAACAGATGACCCTACAGACAGTTTAGAGTATCACTTGAAATTAAAAGAGGAATCTGATTTTGATGTTAAGGTTTTGCCAAGCTTTAGACCTGATAAAGGTTTAGAGATTAACCGTGATGGATTCGTTCAATGGGTTAGAAAATTAGAAGACGTGTCGGAAATAAAAATAGAATCATATGATGACTTTTTGACAGCGCTTGAGTCAAGAGTGAGATTTTTTCATTTTGTAGGAGGAAGGGTTTCCGACCATGCAATTGACAAAATGATGTATGGTGAATCCACTAAAGAAGAGGCTGCAAAGTTTTTCAATGAAGCATTACAAGGTGGAAAAGTCTCAGCTGAAGGTGAAAAAAAATATAAAACCTTTACATTAAAGTTTTTAGGTCAATTGTATTCAGAATTAGGCTGGGGCATGCAATTTCATATCAACGCACTCAGAAACAATAATTCACGTATGTTCGATGTATTAGGTCCAGATACAGGATTTGATTCAATGAATGATGAAGAAATTGCGAAGCCATTAGCCAGTTTGTTAAATCAATTAGAAAAGGAAAATAAACTTCCGAAAACAATTATCTATTCTCTTAATCCTAACGATAATCATGTTATTGCTACAATGATCGGTAATTTCCAAGGGGGCGGCATTCCGGGGAAAATTCAATTTGGAACGGCATGGTGGTTTAATGATAATAAAGACGGAATGATTGAACAAATGAAGGCGCTATCAAATGTTGGCCTTTTCAGCAGATTTATAGGGATGTTGACAGATTCACGGAGTTTTCTTTCTTATACAAGACATGAATATTTTAGAAGATTAGTGTGTTCGGTTATTGGAGAATGGGTTGAAAATGGAGAAGTTCCGAACGATGTTGAGTTTTTGGGGAAAATTGTTCAAGGTATATCGTTTGATAACGCAAAAGAATATTTTGGTTTTGAATTATAAAAAAGGAGTCTCAAATGCTCATGCCGGTTTAATTACGTTTGAAGCGGCATGAGTAATAATCCATACTTTTCGAAGAAACTCTACCAAAAAAATATTTTATCAAGTTATACCGATTGATTTGCCTGAAAAAATGACTTAATTACAATAGCTAACGAAAAAAAGTTTATAAGAAGGTACCTAATGGACTTTAGTTTTGAAAACGGATTCATATTTGACTTTGCCTGACTTAAATTATTGAAATTTTAGGACGTACTATATAAAGGTGGTGTAATTATGGCAGAAAATGTTTTACATAAACCGGTTAAAGAAAATACCGATTTGGATCATAGAACAAAAGATATCCCAAAAAAAGAGAAGATAAGTTACGGATTTGGGGACTTTGGCAATGGATTTATGTTTGATTTAGGTCAAGCCTATTTAACCAATTTTTTTACTGACGTTGCAGGCATTGGTGCCGGAGCGGTGGCAACAATTTTTTCACTAACCAAAATATTTGATGCCTTTATGGATCCTTTGGCAGGATCAATTATTGATTCAAGGAACCCGGGTAAACGCGGTAAATTTCGCCCTGTAATGATGGTTTCGTCTATTTTATTGGCAATTATGACGGTAATTACATTTACTATGCCAAACTTTTCAATGACAGGGAAAATAGTTTGGGCATGTGCTACTTATATGACATGGGGTGTTTTATACTCTTTTACAAATGTTCCTTATGGTTCTTTAGCTTCCGTTATGACCCGGGATGTCAATGAACGGTCATTTATGGCATCGACAAGGCAGGCAGGATCTATTGGTGCTCAGCTGATTACAGGTGTTGCCTTTGTACCGGTTTTGATGCTTTTTCCTAGCACGAAAATAGGCTATCCAGTTACTGCAGCAATTATGGCCTTCATTGGCGTTTGCGGTTTCTTTATATGCTATAAAAATACCAAGGAACATATTAACGCTGAAGCCTCCCGGGGCAAAGAACGTCAAACCATGAAAGACTATTTTCGTGTTGTTTTTACTAACCGTCCATTGTGGAGCGTAATTTTTATGACTTTGTTTACGATTTCAGCAATGAATACGAATAACGCAATGATGATTTACTTTTGCAAATATAATCTTGGCAGCCTTGGTTTGCAGCCAATTATTAACTTTATTCAGATGGGCTGTTCGGTAGCAGGGATTACTTTGATTCCAATATTGGTACGTCGATATGGTAAAAAAAGAACAGCAATGGCTGGTTTGCTTATTGGTGTCGTTGCAGATGGTTTAAATTTTGTGATCCCAACAAATATTTATTCATTTATCATTTTGGTAACAATCGGCTATGTCGCTTTAGCAATTCCAAATGGTATCACATGGGCTTTTGTTTCGGATTCTATTGATTTTGGTCATTGGCACACAGGTGTCCGTAAAGAAGGAATTACCTATGCCGCGTTCAACTTCTCACGGAAAATAGCACAGTCAATCGCTGCTCTTGTTTCAGCTGGTGTTCTAGCAGCAACTGGATATGTTGCGAATGCTCATCAATCCGCAGGAACGCTGCTTGGAATTAAAGGAACAATGACACTTTATCCAGCGGTTGCCTTACTGCTGGCAGCAATTATTATTGGTCTGCTATATAACTTGCCTGATGAAAAATTTAAGAATATTGCTAATGATTTGGACCACGGCCGTTGGGAAAAAGGGACTTTCCACTAGAATTCGATTGGGGAATTACAGGGGGTTTAGTCCCCTGCTAATTAGATGTGTTCAAAATTGGACGATAAGATGTATAGTCTTATTCGTATAGAAATGTTCTTTAACGGTTTATTGTACAGATTGGAATAAAAGAAATGATTTAAGAAATTCATTAGATTTTTAGGGTTGAGAGGTCAAAAAAATGTATAATAAAGAGAGTGCTTTCTAGTGTTTTAATAGGTTGTTGGGAAAAAGGTGAAGAATAGTGGTCACAATTAAAGATATAGCCAAACTTGCAAATGTATCACATACAACGGTGTCCCGGGCATTAAATGACAGCCCGCTTATAAAACCAGGGACAAAGAGAAAAATATTAGAAATAGCCTCTCAGCTTAACTATACGCCGAACTTTAATGCTAAAAGCCTTGTTATGAAGAAATCATATACAATTGGATTGTTTTTTACAAGTATAACAAACGGAACGTCACCTAGCTTTTTTACCGATACGGTAAAAGGTGTAAACAGTGTCATCAATGAAGATTACAATTTATTTGTACGAGGGATAGATGATTATCAGAACTATTCATCTATTAATAATAAAAGATTTGATGGTATTATTTTGATGAGTCAAAGTGAAGTGGATAATTCATTTATCTACCATGTCATTAACCAAAAAATCCCGATTGTTGTCCTGAATAGAGAGCTCAATGACCAATCCGTAATGAATATTTTGTCCAATGACCGTGAAGGATCCTATCATGCAGTCAAGCATCTTATTAAGAATGGACACAGGAAAATTGCCATTATAGAAGGGATTAAAGGGTTTAAATCAACAATAGAGCGGCGGGAAGGCTATTTAAAGGCTTTGATAGACCATAATATACCAGTGCAAAAAGAATATATTGCTAGCGGGAATTATGATATGCAAAGCGGTCACAATGCTATGGAAAAACTGTTATCCTTAAAAAATCCGCCAACAGCTGTGTTTTGTTCTAATGATGATATGGCAATAGGTGCTCTTAATACCGTATTTGCAAAAGGATTAAGTGTGCCTAATGATATTTCGGTGATTGGCTTTGATGATATTACGTCAGCGCAATATACAAATCCATCCCTTACCACAGTTAAGAGACCCATTGAAAAAATAAGCCAACTTGGTGCACAAACTATTCTTGAAATGGTTGAAACTCAAGTAAATAAAGACAAAAAAGTCTTTGTTGAAACAGAATTAATTATTAGAAAGTCAGTAACATCCCGAAAGTAGATCCCCGTTTATGAGTAGTTTTACTTATAAACGGGAAAACCTTATTAATAAAATGTTAACGTGTGCATAAATAGGAGGAAGGGAATTGTGAAGAAATTAAGCAAGAGTATTGTGGAAAACTACGAGAAACATCCAGAAAAGGTATTGCAGTTTGGTGAAGGCAATTTCTTAAGGGCATTTGTAGATTGGCAAATAGAAGTTATGAATAAAACAGCTGATTTTAACGGCAGTATTGTTGTTGTTCAACCGCGCGGCAGTAAGAAAATTGAAAAGCTAAATGAACAAAATGGCCTATATACACTTTATTTACAGGGGATGAAAGAAGGAAAAGCTGTTAAGGAGCATATGTTGATCCATTCAATAAGCAGAGGAATAAATCTCTTTACCCAATATGAGGAGTTTGAACAACTGGCGCATAATGATGAACTTCGCTTTATTTTTTCAAATACAACAGAAGCGGGAATTGCATATGACGAGACAGACCGGTTGGATGATCGTCCTCAAAAAAGCTTCCCCGGAAAACTAACAGCATTTTTATACTATCGATATAAAGCCTTTAACGGTAACAAGGATAAAGGGTTTATTATTATTCCTTGTGAATTAATTGACCGCAGCGGTGAAAAATTAAAGGAAATCATTCTTCAATATGCTTCTCTTTGGAACCTTGGTGAAGGGTTCATCCGTTGGGTTCATGATGCTAATACATTTTGCAGCAGTCTTGTTGACCGGATTGTTCCGGGTTACCCAAGAGATACCATTGAAGAAATCACAAATGAGCTTGGTTACCAAGATGATATGGTTGTAGTCGGGGAACAGTTCCATTTATGGGTAATTGAAGGGCCGCAATGGATTAGAGAAGAGTTCCCAGCCCATATATCTGGGTTAAATACCTTATTTGTAGATGATTTGACTCCATATCGGACAAGAAAAGTAAGAATTTTAAATGGCACCCATACAGCAATGACTCCAGTTGCTTATTTATATGGTTTAAATACGGTAGCTGAAGCAGTTAAACATCCGGTTATGGGGCGTTATATCAAAGAAATGATTTTTGAAGAAATTATCCCAACATTGGATCTGCCGGCCGATGAACTCACCAATTTTGCCAATGCTGTTCTTGAACGATTTGGGAATCCATTTATCAAGCATCTCCTTTTAAGTATTTCACTAAATTCGTTCTCTAAATATAAAACAAGAGATTTACCTTCTTTATTGGCGTATTTTAACCTAAAAAAGGAATTGCCTAGAAAACTCGTATTCTCATTAGCTGCTCTTATTTGCTTCTATAAAGGAAAAAGAGGGGCGGAGGAAATTAAAATCGAGGATAATCGGGAGATAATCGAATTGCTTAGCAGACATTGGCGTGCATTTGATGGAACAGTAGAGAGTGCAAGAGAGATCGTTACAGCTGTATTAGGATATGAAAGGATTTGGGAAATCGATTTAAATAGCGTACCCGGATTAACGGATAAAGTCACTATGTATCTTTATGAAATTGAAACAAAAGGCATGACCGAAGCACTCGAAACTGTCTTACAAGTAAAAGCGAAAAATCAAGGAGGCGAATGAGGCATGCTAGAAATAATCCGTATAAATGAAAATGATAATGTTGCAGTCGCTTTAAAAGATTTAGCAAAAGGCCAGTCCATTTTAGTAAATGAGAATGAGATTGAATTAATGGATGATGTGAAGCGGGGTCACAAGGTGGCAATCAAAGATATTCATAAAAATGATCATGTCGTGAAATACGGTTATCCGATCGGTCATGCAACAACTGATATATATTCAGGAGAACATGTTCATACTCATAATACAAAAACAAATCTGGACGGAATTCAAAACTATCAGTATAAAAAGAAGCCAACTAATAATCCGTTTCACAATGAACATTTAACATTTAATGGGTTTAAACGAAAGAACGGAAATGTTGGAATTCGCAATGAGCTATGGATTGTTCCAACAGTTGGTTGTGTGAATGGAGTGGCTGAAACCATTATTAAGTGTTTTGAAAAAGAAATAGGTAATATCAGTCCATTTGAAAATATTCTTGTGTTAAGGCATAACTATGGATGCTCTCAACTTGGGGATGACCATGCCAATACAAAAAGTATCCTGCAGGATGCGGTTCACCATCCAAATGCTGGCGGGGTGCTGGTTCTAGGATTAGGTTGTGAGAATAATGATTTGTATGAATTTAAAGAGGGACTTGGGGAATTTGATGGAGAAAGAGTGAAGTTCCTCGTTTCCCAAGAGGTTTCAAATGAAATTGAGGAAGGCGTTAAGTTATTAAAGGAAATCTATGAAAATGCTAAAAATGATAAGCGTGAAGAGGTACCATTATCCGAATTAAAGATTGGTTTAAAGTGCGGTGGATCTGATGGCCTGTCAGGTATTACGGCAAATCCATTGCTTGGAAGACTTTCTGATTTCCTTGCAGCCCAAGGAGGAACAAGCGTTTTAACAGAGGTACCTGAAATGTTTGGGGCTGAAACTATTCTTATGGAAAGGGCCGAAGATGAAGATGTTTTTTCAAAAACAGTTGAATTAATTAATGACTTTAAACAGTATTTTATAGCTAATAACCAGCCTATCTATGAGAATCCTTCCCCAGGGAACAAGGCAGGCGGCATTACAACATTAGAGGATAAATCCCTGGGTTGTACGCAAAAGGCAGGAACATCAACAGTTACGGACGTTCTTAAATATGGCGAAAGATTGAAGAAAAGAGGTTTGAATCTCTTGAGTGCTCCGGGAAATGATCTTGTCGCAGCATCTGCATTGGCATCAGCAGGTTGTCAAATAGTTCTCTTTACAACAGGCCGGGGAACACCTTTTGGTACCTTTGTGCCAACCATGAAGGTTTCAACCAATACTCCGCTTTTTGAAACGAAGCCGCATTGGATTGATTTTAATGCCGGGGTATTGCTTGAGGAGTCATCTGATGCAGTATTGCGGGATTTTATCGACTACATCATTAAAGTAGCAAGTGGCGAGCTTGTAAATAACGAAAAAAATGGCTTTAGAGAGATTGCGATCTTTAAAACAGGCGTAACTTTATAATATCACTATGTTTAGTAAGATAGTTATGAAATCTAACAGCTGTTATTTATTAGAGGGAGCAAGCCAATAGAGATTAAATTACTTTCCTTATGGTCAGAAGAAAAAAACACTGGTATTTTTCAAGGGTATCCAAAAGAATTTGTTCTAATAGAAAAGGTGTCAGATAAGAATTTTTTGTATTCTTAGTCTTGCACCTTTTTCAACTTAATTGCCAAGTAGAGTTTTTAGAACCGACAGCTGGTGATAAAAAATAAGCTATTAACAAACTAAACTATTGAGTCTATCCATATTCAATAGGAGATCCATTAATATCTGTTGTTCTCGTCACAGCGGGCAGGGCTCATTGCAAAATGAAGCTATCATAAAATCAACTTCATGAGTTTTAAAGAAATCATACTTATTCAGCATAGTAAACTAATTTAAGTCATATCTAAAAACAGTAACAGGTTCGGCTTCAAAAAAAGAGGAAGGAATTTAAGTAAATAGGGTGCTTTCAGGTACAGATTGAGAGTAAGAGAATATTTTTTATTCTTGTAAAAGACGAACGTTAACCTTATTTTTTTGATGTAATGTTCACCTTTTTATTGATTGTTTAAAACAAGTTTGCTATATTATACAAAGTAACAACATTAAATAAGATTACTCGTATATGCTCGGTAATATGGTCTGAGCGTCTCTACCTGGTTCCCATGGAAAGAACTAGACTACGAGTTAAAGTATAAGGCATTTTTAAAAGCCGATCACGTTATATTTGGCATGGGGTTTCCCTTTTGCCGCTGAATTACCTATACTTTAACTTATTGGTCTAGAAAGTAGAAGTTTTCTACATTTTCTAGGCCTTTTTTATTTTCCAAAACAGCGAGTAACAAGGTGGCTAGGGGATTTAGTTATGAGTCCAAAAAAGGGCTTTTCAACAGCAAAGGAGGGGTCATCCATGAAAAACAAAAAGCTAAAAATATATAGCTATTTAGCACTTATCACCATACTTTTATTATCGATATTATCTGGATGCGGTTCGTCTTCACAATCAAAAACGGTTACTAAAGAAAAAACTAAAAAACCTATTTTAATTGAAGGGGCAATGCCAATAGAGGTAAAAGATTTCTCTAAAAAGTTGAAAAATGTTAAAGAAGAAAAGTCAGGAACATTTGTATTTTACAAAGGAACGATAGACAATTATCCTGTGGTCATTGCTAAAACAGGCAAGGGGATGGAAAATGCAGCAGCCGCTACAGCGGTGGCTATTGAAAAATATCACCCTAAAGCAATCATCAATCAAGGAACAGCAGGCGGACATGACCCAAAGTTACATGTATCTGATATTGTTTTAGGAAAAAGAACGGTAAACATTGGGTCATTTAAAACAGAAGATAAGGGTAAAAACCAGGGAATAGATCCAAAGCAATGGAAACCTATGGATTTAATGGCCTCTGAAGGTAGCGGTTCAAGTTCCAAATCTGAAAATATCCGTTACTACGAAGGAGACAAGGGTTTACTTTCAGCGGCTAATAGTGTCAAAGATAAATATACTAAGGGGAACGTTGTTGAAGGAACAATAGGTTCTGGAGACATTTGGGATAATGAAATTGACAGAATTAAATGGTTCCATGATAAGTATGGGACAACTGCAGAAGAAATGGAAGGATTTGCAGAAGCACAAATGGCCAATGCCTATAATATACCGTTCCTAGATATTAGAGTACTATCCAATAATAAAACGAATGGCGGTAAATATAATCCCAATACGGCAGTGCCATGCCAGGATTATGTATATGATGTTGTAGAGAAATATATTTCTGATGTGAAAAAATAATAATGCAAAACTAAGTTTAGATAATTATAGAAAGTATCAACTAAGGATACTATTTGATGACCTAGGTATTATTCCAAGGTCATCTTTTTTTCATTCTTTCTTCTTAGATTGATCCAATCCAAAGTTACGGCGAACCAGTCTGATTAAATGAGGTCTTTAGAAGGTCCAACAATGCTAAAGAATTATGTTATATAATTTGCTGATATAATGATAATTGTAAATTGCTATTAGCAACAGGAGTGAACCCAGATGGAAATTCAGGATTTATTTGAGTTAGAAAATGATGCAACCTTTCAACAGCTCAATCAGCAAGTGAGTTCGTTCAATACACTAAAAATCTTAAAATTAGAAAACCATGAAATCCGTCATTCAAATATTTTAGCGTGGTTGTTCAATCCGAAAGAAAATCATGGTCTGCGTGACTATTTTTTACGTAAAATGATTGAACATCTCGTATTAATGGATGAAAACAGCAATAATCTCCAATATCAAATAGTAGGCGAAATTCTCAATCATTCATTAATGGATAGTTATGTATATCGTGAAGTTAAAACAGAAAGGAACCGATTTATCGATTTACTTATCGTGAACCAAAAGTTGAAATCTATCTTTCTTATTGAAAATAAATTTTATTCCACAGAATCGGAAAATCAATTGGATGATTATTTAAACTTTATCCAAGAGACATATAAGGATTTTACAATAATACCGATTTATTTAACACTTGATGGGGAAGAGCCTTCTAATTATCAATACTTTATCCTTACTTATGGGCAAATCCAATCCATTTTACATACAGTTCTTATGTTAAATCGGGATCAACTAAGCGATAGCGTTTACAAGTTTATTGAAGATTACAACCAGGTATAAAAGAAAAATTTTACCCAAACCAAGATCAAATGTTGCTAGCTATAGATATATATCGTAATCATAAGCAGACAATAGATACATTATTCGAAAAAACGTCTATGCTTTATAATCCATTGCAATTTGAATCAGGTTATCAATTTGAATTCATGATGAAGTATAAAAATACAATCAATTATATTTTTAAACATGGGCAAAATATCCTGTCATATAGCTTTGAACAATTTATGGATCAACAGTTTGAAGAAGAAGTTCTTTACCATGCACATCCAACTGTCCCGAATTTACTTCCACCTGAGTGGCAACCCATTAGCCATATTCAATTACGAGAGCCAAATTATTGGTTGGGGAGAGGACTAATTGTTTGGTTTGAAAAAGCAAATGATAGTCGTTTACGTCTTATAGCTGAAGTGGGGCCATTGGAATATGATGGACGCCTTTGGCTGATAGAACAATTAGAAAAAATCGGTTTGGCGTTAAGAGGGAATTCAAAGTTAGAAAAGGCGCGTTATACACGATTTTTCTCACAAAAGATTGATGTAAATAAGTGGGATGATATGGATGAACTTACGCAGGCAATGGCAGATTTATATAATAGCCCGGAGTTTACTTTGTTACGGAAACAGGTTGCAGCAATTTTAAATAATGAAAATCCAGTAGCGGAAGACGTTAATAAACCTATGGAAGATTCTCCTTTACATGAAGCGAAAATACAAGTCCAAAACGCATTTATAAAATGGATGGAATCTAAAAAAATTCCTGAAAGTCATTATCGTGTATCATCACGAAATCTATCATTTAAAATTCCATTGTTTGATGCGTTCAAAGAGAAATTAGGAGAAACAAGAGAAAAATGGTGGTGGGATAATGGCCCATTTCTATTTTGGATGAATTTCAACCAAGATTCACTGTACTTTACGCTGGAAATCGGCCCGATTAAAGCTGATAAACGCGTTCTGTTGATGGAAAAGGTTAAAGAAAAGGGCATTAAATTTAGTAAAAAAGGATTGGCACTGGAAGCAAAGTTTAACCGTATTTACTCTGAAACAATTTCAATTAAGGGTCTAACGGAATCGGAAATATTGAATGTTCTTGATGCTTTATATGAAAACAGGGAGCTGCAAATAATTTTAGAAAAACTTCAAATGATTTATGATGAAACGGTTAGCAAATTGGAGTAAATTCTTGCAGGTCAAACAGGCTACCTTATCGTATAATAGATATAGGGAGTGTTCCTCAAAATCACTGTAGTTTTGTGTCGCAACTTACTATTTCAGCATTTGGGGAGGTACTCCTTTTTTTGCTAAAGATATAGCCTTATGTATTCGTTTCTATGTATAAAGATATGCCTTTAATCCTTTAACAATAGCCTAAATTGCTAAAATTCTTAATTGTAATCAATATATATATAGGTAGGTTAATCCATGAAACCAGTTGAAAAGAAGCTAATTGTTAATTCAGAGATGGAAAATTTATTAATAGAACTAATAAAATCGATGAATGAATGTCAGCGGTTTTATTTTAGTGTTGCTTTTATAAATTTTAGTGGGCTGCAGCTTCTTCTCGATCCATTAAAAGAAGCTGAGAAAAAGGGAGTTAAGGGAAAGATTATTACTTCCACTTATCTTAATTTTACAGATGTAAAATCACTAGAGAAAATTGGGGAGTTTAGGAATGTCAATTTAAAGGTATTTGTGACTGAAAAAGAGATTGGTTTTCATACCAAAGCATATATATTTGAGTATATTGATAGCTACAAGATAATTATTGGTTCATCTAATATCACTCAAAGTGCCTTGAAAAGTAATATTGAGTGGAATGTTAAGATAGTTACAAAAGAGGATAATCAGTTTATTCAAGATGTTTTAAAAGAATATGATTATCTTTGGAATATAAGTGAGGATGTAAATTTAGATTTTATTAAAAGATACGAAAGCTTTTTGGAGAGTTTAGGGAAAATAGGAAATCCGCATCAAATAATTTATGAAAATAAAAAATATATTGTTCCAAACAAAATGCAAAAGCGGGCAATAGAGAATTTAGAAAGGCTTAGGGGTTTTGGTGAGAAAAAGGCACTTGTTATTGCGGCTACAGGTACAGGGAAAACTTATATGTCAGCATTTGATGTAAAAAACTCACATCCGAAAAAGCTCCTTTTTATTGTACATAGGGAAGAGATTTTGAAAAAGGCAAAAGAAACTTTTGAAATGCTTCTTCCGAATGAAGGTGTTACTTTTGGATTTTTAACTGGTAATCATAAGCAACGCAACGTTGATTACATATTTGCTACCATTCAAACTATTTCCAAATGCCTTCATGAGTTTAAAAAGAATGAATTTGATTACTTAATCATTGATGAAGCCCATCATGCAACTAGTCAAACATATCAAAGTGTCTTAAATTATTTTGAGCCTAAATTTACTTTAGGAATGACGGCAACTCCGGAGCGAAGTGATGGGAATAATGTCTTTGATCTTTTTGATAATAATGTAGCGCTAGAAGTACGATTACATGAGGCTTTAGAAGATGAATTGGTTATTCCTTTTCATTACTTTGGAATAACGGATATCGAAGGTATTGATCTCAGTGATGTAAATATTGATGATATTGCTGAAGTTACAAAGAGATTAAAGATTAATGAACGCGTAGATTTTATTATTGAAAAAATAAATTTCTATGGTCATGACGGTAACAAAAGGAAAGTACTTGGTTTTTGCGCAAGTGTTGATCACGCCCAATACATGGCTAATGAATTTAATAAAAGGGGCTATAAAAGTGTTTGTTTACATGGCAACGATTTGCCGGTAATTCGTGAACGTTATATAAAAAGATTAGAAAGCGATTATGATGATTTAGAATTTATTTTTACGGTTGATATTTTTAATGAGGGAATGGATATTCCATCAATAAATACTGTTATAATGTTAAGGCCAACCAACTCTCCGATTGTTTTTATTCAACAACTTGGTAGGGGACTAAGAAAGCATGCGGGAAAAACTTTTTTAACAGTTCTAGATTTTATAGGGAACCATAATAAAGCGTTCCTTATTGCACTAGCTTTGAATGGAAGTCGTTACTATGACAAAGAAAGTTTGAAAGTAGCAATAGCAACTGGATTTGCAAATATACCAGGTTGCACCCATATTCAAATGGATAAAATATCCCAAGAAAGAATTTTGGCTCAGATTGAAAATGAAAACTTTAATTCTATGAAGTATTTAAAGGACGAATACTACGAATTTAAAAAGCTCAATCAGGGGCGAATTCCTTATTATTTAATGGATTATCTAAAATACGATGGTGCGCCAGACCCTATAAAATTTATTGATCGAGAAAAGTCATACCTAAGGTTTGTAGCGAAAGTAGAGAAGGAAGAAAGTTTAAACAAACTCTTACTAAATAATATCTTTGAAGAGGCTATAAAAGAACTTTCAAGTAAGCTTCCACTTAAACGAATCTATGAATTTGTGATTATTCGCTATTTAATAGGAAATGAAGATATTACAATTGAAACTGCAAGACAGGAAGTCCTAAAAGTGGTAAAAGATGTAGATGATGATAGTATATTTCACGCATTCGAATGCTTAAATCAAAACTATTATGATAATGTACAGAAAAAAGGCAAACCAAAATTATTCCAATATAATGATGGTAAATTGGATAAATCACAAACTTTTAAAGGCCTATTGGAAAATAATGATTATAAAAAATATATTGAAGACATTATAAACTATGGAATTATTAGGTATGAAATGGAATTTAAAAGTGATTATTATGGAGTTCCACACTTTAAACTTTATGAACAATATCAAATGATCGATGCAGCACTCCTATCAAATTATCGAAAAATCCATAGTTCTTTTAGAGGCTCTGGACTTCTTGCAAATGGAAATGAATATTTTCTATTTATTGATTTACATAAGGAAAAAAATATAAAGGAAAGTATTAAATACAAAGATAAATTTATTAATTCGCAGGAATTCCAATGGCAGTCTGTGAACAACACTACTCAAAAGTCTGAGAGAGGTAAGAATATTATTTTTAATAAACAGCGCGGAATCAATCTCCATCTGTTTATTAGAAAGTATCGTGAAATTGATCGGAAAACACAGCCCTTCATTTATATCGGTAAGGGAAATTCTATTCACTATGAAGGTGAAAAGCCGATCACAGTACGAATAGAATTGGAGAACGAAGTACCTCCAAATCTATATATAGAATTTACAAAAAAAGTGTAGTCTTCTCATTTTGAGAAGACTAACTTTCATTTATTAACTGCTCGACTGCGGGAATGTCTGCAGGGGCCCATTTCAGGGAAGTTAGATTCTCTTTTTTAAGCCAAATTAGTTTAGAATGTTCAGTTAGTTTGGGTTTTCCTTCTACAATCTTACATTTAATTGAAATTAAATTTATAATAAACGTTTCGTATTCATGGGTATTGGCGTTAAAAACTTTATTTGATGTCTCAATTTCACAGTCCAACTCTTCATTAATTTCCCTTTTTAATGCGGAGTAAATATCTTCATTCTCTTCAACTTTTCCACCTGGAAACTCCCACATATTTGGAATAGACATTTCGGGAGATCTTAACGCGCATAAAATTTCATCTTGTTCATTTTCGACAATGGCCGCGACAACTTTTACTTGTTTCTTCAATTTTATCCTCCTTTTACATAACCTCATAAATAATAATATCATTTCTTAAAAATTTAAGTAATTTCTATATGGATGTAACTTTTAATTATGGCCAACTAAAAAATGATTTACACCTGACAAATTCAAGCAGGATTTTTACCCTTACATTTTTAAAATAAAATCTAGGTATTATATCACGCGTCCAAAGTTTTAATTGAAAAAATAAGAATACGGACCGTAAAGCGATGTGAAAGAAGGAGTTTAAATAAAAATAAGCTAGCTATATCGTAACGATTAAAACTTAAAAAAGGGGGCTGCTGGATTGCGGGTTAAAAAGAAAGGAATTTATTTGTTTCTAACCTTATTGTTGCTGCTTTCTACTTTACCTACTGGAGCTTTTGCCAATGATAAAGGCAAAACAGAATCCTCTAAAAAACCAAGAATAAAGGTTCATCTAAATCAAAAAACATCACCTCTTAAAGACAAGAATAAAAATCACGATTATCATAATCCAAACGACTATCCTTTAGTAAATCCTGGTCAGTCTATTAGAACGTTAACGGATAAAAAGGGCGGCCATCACTATCTTACATATAACTCTATAACCGCCTATTCAGCATCTTTAATGGAAGTTGAAATTGGTTACAGAAGTTATGACTATAATAAAGACCCTTACCTTAATATTGAGTTTTTTACAAATAACAATGGGGAAATGGTGTATTTAGGAAGTTCAGATTTTTATGTAGGGGATATAAACGGAGGTATTGCTAGCTTATCTACGGGTTTTAGCAAATCATTATATTCTAATGATCCTTTTATTTATATGAGAATTGGCACTTTAGCCAACTTAACTGATAAATACTACTCAGATGTCACCTATTTCAAAGTCGCCAACCCATTCTACAAAGGCAGCCAAGGACCTTCTGATTCCAACAATTATGCACTTGTAAGTAATGAGTCGACAGATGGCTATCAAAGCGAAAATTTAGGTTCATTTAAGATAAATAATGATAAGTATACCTTTAATAAAAAAATTGACAAAGATGCCTATAGAATGGATACTGTCATACCGTTTGATGTTAAAAAATACAAGGATAAATTGATTAAGAAAAATTCCAAATCAATTAAATCAAAAGATGAGATTGGCGATAGTAAATCATTTTGGGTGGATAATCTTGAGACCGATGATTATTATCCTTTGAGTGCGACCCTGTTGTACAGCGGCGCACACTCAAACGTTTGGGTGAATGATAATCAGATTACTTCTGAGCAAGCCGCACAATTAGGAAAAGAATTTGAGGATAGAATTTATAACTCCGATGTAGACAATTTTGGCAATGAGTCGGATGTCGACGGTAATGGCAAGGTCAATATTCTTTGTTACGATATACAAGATGGTTTTAGCGGCAGCGGGGGGTATATCGCAGGCTATTTTGATCCAAGAGATCTTTTCAACATGGAACATTCAAATGAGTCAGAGATTTTTTATATTGATACTTATCCGCTCATGGGAATGGGTGATTCAAAGGATGTTTCTGAGGCTTATTCAACGCTGGCCCATGAATTTCAACATATGATTAATTTTAACCAGAAGGTATTTGTGCAAGGGAATTTTAATGATATGGATACATGGATGAACGAGGGGCTGTCCATGGCCGCTGAACAAATTTACCTAGGCAAGGCACTTCAAGATCGAATTGATTATTATAATTATGATACGGATATTGCCAACGGGCATTCCCTTTTATATTGGGATAACTACGGTGATACTTTAGCAAACTATTCCTTGTCCTATTTGTTTATGCAATATCTAAAAGTTCAATCAGGTCAAGGGAATCATATTTTCAAAGAATTAATTGATGATCCTCACACAGATTATGAGGCTGTTGAGGACATGGTTAAAAAGTATATCGATCCTAATCTTACCTTTGGAAAATTCATGACGGATTACAGGGCTGCATTACTTTTAAAGGAGAATTCCGGATTGTACGGATTCCAAGGTGAGTCTGGCTTCGATTCTATTAAAGAAAGAATTTATAATGGAAGTTCGCTGTCGTTAAGGGGCGGTGGTGCCATTGTTAAAAGAATAAGTTCCCCGGATGACTTTAGTATCCCGGCCGATAAGGGTGAAGATGTCACTTATACATTTCTGAAAAAAGGCGGGGATCAGAAGAAGCTGACTAAGCCGAGTGTGAATCCTGTTGGAGATAATGATACAAGTGTAACTGGGAAGGCTGATTCAAAAGTAAAAGTCACTGTAACATCAAAAAGCAATGAATTGGGTCATGTTAATGCAGATGATCAGGGTGATTTTCGCGTAACCATTCCAAAGCAAAAAGCAGGCAGTGAACTACACGTCTACGCTGAGGATGCGTATGGAAATAAAAGTGAAGAAACAATTGTTACAGTAAGCGACAAGACACCTCCGGAAAAGCCAAAAGTGAATGAGATAAGCGACGCTTCAACAAAGGTAAGCGGAACAACTGAATCAGGAGCAAAAGTAACAGTGAAAAATGGATCAACGGTTCTAGGCAGCGGTAAAGCAACTGAAGGCGGGGCCTTTAGTATTCCAATAGCTAAACAAAAAGCGGGCACAAAATTAACAGTTTACGCTGAAGACGATTCAGGAAACAAAAGTGAAGAAACAATTGTTACATTAAGCGACAAAACGCCTCCGGAAAAGCCAAAAGTAAATGAGGTAAGTGATGCTTCAACAAGCGTAACTGGAACGACTGAAGCGGAAGCAAAGGTAACGGTAAAAAGAAGTACAACAGTTTTAGGGAGCGCTAAAGCTGAAGCAAACGGCAAGTTTAATATTACAATAAATAAGCAAAAAGCAGGAACGAAATTAACAATCTACTCAGAAGATGATTCAGGAAATAAGAGTGAAGAAGCGACGGTTACAGTAAGCGATAAAACACCGCCAGCGAAGCCGAAAGTCGATGAAGTAAGTGATGCTTCGACTTATGTGACGGGCTCGGCTGAAACAGGCAGCAAGGTAACTGTAAAAAACGGTTCAATGACTATTGGAAGTGGCAATACCGATAGTAAAGGCGCTTTTAAAATCAAAATAACTAAGCAAAAGGCTGGTACAACATTATCTATCTATGCCGAAGATGCAGCACATAATAAAAGTGCAACGGTAACCATCAAAGTGATGGATAAAACACCACCGGCGAAGCCAACAGTCTCAACTTTTGGCGATAATCAGACAACGATATCCGGAAAAGCAGAGCCTGAATCAAAAGTGACCATCAAATACGGTAAAACGGTACTAGGATACGCAACCGCCAATAGTAAAGGGAACTTCCAAGTCAAAATAAAACATAATCAAAAAGCAGGAACAACATTAACTGCTTATGCCACAGATAAAGGTGGAAACCAGAGCCAAGGAGCAACATTTAAGGTCATTGATAAAACACCGCCTACCCAACCAACTGTTAACAAAGTGACATCTAAATCGACTGTTGTTACCGGAAAAGCGGAAAAAGGTTCGACTGTATACCTATATAACGGTAGCAAATATCTCGGAAAAGCCACTGCTAATTCAAAAGGAAATTACAGCATTAAAATACAAAAACAGAAAAAGGGAACAACTTTAAAGCTTTATGCTAAAGATAAGGCCGGAAATAAAGGTAAGTATAAATATATAAAGGTACAGTAGCCAAATAGCCTTCCCCAAAAGATTGGGGGAGGCTGAATTTTGCTTAGGAGGATGGTACATTTTAAAAGAAAAATCAAGGGTATTTTTATATTGTTGAATTGTAACTCAATTTTTGAATTTTAGGTTTATCTTTTGTTAAATTTTTTGATTTTGTTGAATATGTTGATTTTAGACGGTAAAATATAGAAAGAAAGGAGGGGTTTAAGTGAATAATGTTATCATTTATAGTCAAGATCAAATGTGGGAAGCGATTAAAAAATTGGCAAAAGTTGATGATGAAAAAGCAGCTGCAGAAGTCCTGAAAGCAACAATTGAGAAATCTTTTCGATATGTCGGGGTATATACACCTATAATTTCGACTCTCACATTCGCTATGCCAAACGAATTAATGTTAAAAAAATTGCAAGAAGTTGATAGGGAAATGTTGATAGCCTACGATGAAAAGGGAATAGAAAAGTCGTACGAATACTTGATTGATTATATTGACTTATTAAGTCAAATAACACCTAAAAACTCACAACTTATACGAAAAAAATTACTTGCCTCGATCTTAATAAAAGGAAAGCCAAGAAGAAGATATTCATTAAATTCGGATTTGGCTAGAAAGTCTATTTCAGCCACTGATGTCTTTGTCGAAGAAGAAACGCGTGATTTTTATACACCAAAAGAAGCTGCCAAAAAATTGGGTTTATCAGATCAAACTATTCGTCGGATGTGTGAACAAGGTAAATTTGAAGATGCCTATCAAACGCCTGGAGGACATTGGCGTATTCCTGATACTAATTTTATTACTTCCAGAGAACAAGATAGGAGAGCAGAAAAAATTCTTGATAATATAGATAGAAAAAATAGTAAAGCGGGGGATGTTGATGAGTTTGACCTTTAATCATGACAATTCTCCCCCTAAAATCTTTTTAGATACTACTGTGTTGTGCGGGGCCATTCGAAGTAACGGGATAAACCGAAAAATTTTAAAAGCTGCTCGGCTTCCTTATTTTTATGGCCAGTCATTTCGAAGGTCTGCCTATTTGAATTTGTTCGAAATACTTCAAATGGACTTGGTAAAGGGGATAAGATGATAAAGTATGACCAATCTGAAATTGAGTTATTTTTGGATGAATTTATCAATCCAATATTTGAGTATTACATGGAATAACCAGTCAATAGTATTGTGGGAAGATATAGTGTGGAAACGATCATTAGAGAGAATCGCCCAATAGGTGATGTATTAGTTGAATTAAGCGGGTGCAGTTGTGAAATTGCGAGCCAGATTGCATCATCCCAGGAAATGAATGAACCGCTTCATCAATTTGATCAGGATGATTTTCATGTATGGGTAACAGCGATTAAAGAGGAATGTGATTGGATAGTAACAACGAATAGTAGACGTTTTCCTTTAAAAATCGGTAAAATTGAACGGATCCATCCAAAGGATTTCTATAATTTTTTAAACTTATAGATTAGTTGAAAATATACAAATTGCCTCCTTTATTTACAAATCCTCCTACGAAAAAGATAAAAATACTTGAAAAATATAAATTTAAGATATGTCTAAAATTTATAAGAAGCTATGTAAGCTTTAACAAAACTAGCCATAAAAATAAATAATCCCCCGCCAAATTCCAGCAGTATTTTCATTCCTTTTCACTTAAAATCAAACTAGATATCTCCCACACAAGTCCAAGGTTTTGATTCTACTAAACTATTAGACTTCATATCATTGAGAGAGGTGACGAAAAGGACAAATACCAATCCCGGTAAGTTTAATTGAGTGTTACACTAACAACCAAACTTTTAAAGGGGGCTGCTGTTATTGAAGGGTTTAAAGAAAGGAATTTATTTGTTTTCAACTTTATTGTTGTTGTTAATTTCTTTACCTGCCGGAGCTTTTGCTAATAATAAAGACACGGCTGCGTCTTCAAATCCTTCAAGTTCTAACAATTATGTGCTTATCAGTAACGAATCAACGAATGGTTATCAAAGCGAGAATTCAGGGTCATTTTCGATAAATAATGATCATTACAGCTTTAATAAAAAAATTGATAAAGATGCCTATAAAATGGATGTCGTAAAGCCATTTGATGCTAAAAAGTATAAAGATAAAGCGATTAAGAAAAATGTCCGGTCAATTCAACCGAAATATCAAGTTGGCGACAGTAGATCATTTTGGGTATCTAATCTTGAGACAAATCAAGATTATCAACTGAAGGCAAACTTATTTTACAGCGGTTCCCATTCAAATGTTTGGGTGAATAACAATCAGATATCGTCACAGCAGGCCAAGCAATTAGGAAAAGAATTTGATGGTCGGATTTATAAATTGGATGTAGAGAATTTTGGAAAAGAGCCTGATGTTAATGGCGACGGGAAAGTCAATATTCTTTGTTATAACATACAAGACGGTTTTAACGGTTACGGCGGCTATGTTGCCGGCTATTTTTCACCGATGGATCTTTATGATGTTACCCATTCTAACCGTTTTGAAATCTTTTATATAGATACATACCCGTTGATGGGAATGGGTAAATCAAAGGATGTTTCTGCAGCTTATTCAACTCTGGCTCATGAATTTCAGCATATGATTAATTATAATCAGAAGGTCTTTGTGCAAGGGAAAACTTCGATGGATACATGGATGGATGAGGGGCTTTCCTTGGCGGCGGAACAGATTTATTTAGGCCGAGCGCTTCAAGAATGGGTTGATTACTATAATTTTGACCCCGAAATTACCAATGGACATTCTCTGCTATATTGGGACTATGACGGGGATAATTTGGCAAACTACTCATTGTCCTATTTGTTTATGGAATATTTAAGGACTCAATCAGGTCAGGGCAATCATATTTTTAAAGACTTAATTAATGATCCTCACAGTGACTATCAGGCTGTTCAAGATATGGTAAAAAAATATATTAATCCAAAGCTTAGTTTTGGAAAGTTTATGACGGATTACAGAGCAGCATTGCTTTTAAAAGAAAAATCAGGTTTGTACGGATTTCATGGCGACAAATCTTTTGATTCTATTAATGAAAGAATATACAACGGAAAGTCGCGTTCATTAAATGGCGGAGGTGCAATTGTTAAAAAAATTAGTTCTCCTAATGACTTTAGCATCCCTGCCAATAAAGGTGCTGATGTCACTTATACATTGCTGAAAAAAGCCCAACAGCCGACAAAGCCAACCGTAAACCCTGTAGGAAATAAGGATACGAGTGTAACCGGAAAGGCAGATCCTAAAATAAAAGTCATAGTAACAGCAAAGGGAAAAGAACTGGGTCATACCAATGCGGATAGCAAGGGCCATTTTCGTGTTGCAATTTCTAAACAAAAAGCGGGAAGCGAATTACGAGTTTATGCTCAGAATTTAGAAGGAAATAAGAGCAAGGAAACGATTATCACTGTAAGGGACAATACACCATCGGCAAAGCCTAAGGTCAAGGAAGTCAGTGATGCAACAACTTATGTTTCTGGAACAACTGAAGCTAAAGCTAAGGTGACGGTAAAAAGAGGTACAAAGGTTTTAGGCAGCGGTAAAGCCGATAGCAAAGGCATTTTTAAAATTAAAATAGCCAAACAAAAAGCCGGCACAACATTGTCCATCTATGCGGAGGATGCGGCACATAATAAAAGTACAACGGCAACAGTAAAAGTGGTTGATAAAACGGCACCGGCAAAGCCAAAAGTTTCAACCTTTGGCGATAACCAGACAACAATATCTGGAAAAGCTGAACCCCGATCAAAGGTAACGATTAAACACGGAAAAACGGTGTTAGGATACTCAACAACAAGCAGTAAAGGGAACTTTCAAGTTAAAATCAAGCATAAGCAAAAGGCGGGAACGACATTAACGGCTTATGCAACGGATAAAGCCGGAAACAAAAGCTCGGGTACTTCCTTTAAAGTTGCTGATAAAACAGCGCCAAGCAAGCCTACTGTCAATAAAGTGACGACAAAAACGACAACAGTTTATGGAAAAGCTGAAAAAAGCTCAACTGTATACCTGTACAGAAGCAGCAAATATTTAGGAAAAGATAAAACAAATTCAAAAAGAAATTACAGCATTAAGATACGAAAACAGAAGAAAGGAACGACTTTAAAACTTTATGCCAAAGATAAGGCGGGAAATAAAAGTAAGTATCAATATGTGAAAGTAAAGTAATCCAATTGCCTCCCCAATACCATAAGGGGAGGTTATTTATTGTTTTGGGAAACTTTAAAATATCGGCTTGTGTGTGAATTTACGCGAATATATCTTATATTTTGGGATAGGAACATGGGGGACCTGCAAAACAATGAGTAAAATTATCTATGAATAATTATTATGGAATACATATATCTGTGATAGAAGAACTAAATTCCTTAATAACTAATGAAAATTATGGTTAATCCTGATACTCTAATTAATGGCAATAATTATAAATGATAGCAGTTGAAAGCTAAAAAAGGAGGTTCTTTGGAAGAAAAATAAGCATTTAGAAAAATTCATCTGAGAGGGGACAATTATGATTTTAAAATCAATTATTACAGCTATAATAGCAGGAATTATTTTCACGATAATTTTTAGGCTCTTTAAATCAAAAAGCAGCAAAAATAATTCTTCAAATATATATTTTCAAGGAATCCTTTTTACAGTCATTATTTTTGTTTTACTTTTAGTATTAAGGCCCTTTTAGTTAATAACAATTTAATAAAATCAACCAACCTTAGGAAACTATTAAGGTTGGTTGACGTACTAATTTATTTACCACCAACAAGTGGCATAGTAACCAAGTCCACCTGCTGCTCCACCAATTAAGCCACCGGGAACTGCTCCGACACCTTCACCACCAACTGCACCGGTAACAGCTCCACCAATAGCACCACTAACAATAGCTTTACTTCCACCTTTAGCAGAACATGATCTAGGAGCAAATTTACCTCCTTGTGAATCATTGGTTGCATACTTGTCATAGTTTGGTCCTTTTATAAAAGATTTATGATCTGGTGCAAATTGAGTAGCACCTCTTTGAATATCTAAGTTAATGTTAGCTAAGCCTAATTTAAATACATTAGCTACGCCAGTACCATATTTTTTCTCAATAGCTGAAATGTCCATAGTTGCATATCCGTCTTTATCCTCTTTAAATAAAGAATCTAATGATTCACCTGCAACTTCATTAGCTTTTTCTACATCCTCTTTTGTGATGGAGTTAACATCAAAACTTTCACTTTTTAATTGATCCCATGTTACTCTTTCATAGTTTGAGCTTTGAGCATTAGCAGAAACGTTAAAGGTAAATGCTAAAACTAAAGCGAGTCCTAAAGAACTCATTAATAACTTTTTTAGTTTCTCCATTTCTCTCTCTCCTTTTGTTTATGTATAGAAGTATCACAGGTGATTTTATTTCCCCATTTAACCTGTAATACCTAATATATGAAATTATAGCAAAATCACCCTAATTATGATACCGAATATATTAAAAAAACGACAATTTATTTAGATTAAACCATAAAATAAATACTACAACTTAAAGTAGTATTTAAAATTAATAGCAATTCATAAAAGATAGTTTCGTTTTAACCTATGGATCAATCGAGAATTAACTTTTAAAAAGGTAGTGTTGGTATCAAAAACATCATTTTGTAAAATCTTGGCTCGGTTTGGCTTGTAGGATAGGGTATCCGTGGGAAGAAAATTAAAAATAGTTTTATGGGTATTAGCGGTTATTTTGGTTACTTTTCAAGGGGGGAAGGAGCTTGCTAAATTTACATCTAGAGATAAAGGAGCAGCCTGGTCATTCGATGGTATAATAAATCCTAAATAGCCTAATCGCCTTAAATGTTTTTTACTTTTTAAGGGTATCAGGAGTACGGAAACGCCAAATGATAAGAAATAGCTTGTCGATCACCATAGGTATTAATGTTAAGAAGAGACGTACCACAGAGAATGACACAAAAGTAAAGTGAAATATCCTCAGGAAGGAGCAAAGCATTTGAATATAAAATTAAATAAAAAAATGATTAAAGAAATGTGCGGTACAGTCTCCTTCAAAAGAGGTGACACTTTTCATCGTGCTAATAAAATAACATTTGAAAAATACAGTCCTGATAGTTGTAAAGCCACGGTTACGGGGCTGGAGGATTTCCGCGTCACCATAGAAAAGGATTCCCGCGGGGGGATATGCACAACATGCAGCTGCCCGACACTCGCTTCTTTTAAAAGCGATTGTCAGCATATTGCAGCGGTTTTACTATCGATCTATGAGCATCAGCGTAAAGGGACAACCCCAATTATTCAAAGCAGGCAAAAGCTTGGCTCTTCGCCAAATCAGGTACTCACAGAAGGCTTGCTGACCCTTTTTAATAATCAGCCAAAACGATCAAGCGGGCAGCAGTTTCATTTTGAAAACAGAAAATTACTTGACGCAGAATTTATATGTAAACCTGTCGCCATAAGCATGGGGCGAACCATGATCGGCATAGAGCTTAGAATTGGTACAACCAATGTGCAATATATCCGGGATTTTCTGGAGCGGGTAAAAAACGGCCAACCGAGCTTTCTTTCTGAATCCTTCACGTATGACCCAAACCTTTATTGCTTTCAAAAAGAAACAGATGCTGTTATTCAGAAGCTTATTCAAGTGATCCATGATGAAGAGGTGTATGTTAATACACTGCCAGACAAATTTGGCGATACAATCGGTCATCACACATTACTTATTCCGCCATCATCTTGGGAACAGCTTCTTCCTTTACTTTTAAAAGCACCTGTGGTGAAGCTGAAGTATGATGGAAAAGCATTTGACGGGTTTCGCTTAATGAGGGGAAAGCTCCCATTACAGTTTGTTTTTTCAGAGACTAATGATGAAAGCTATGAATTAAAAATCCAAGGTTTGAATCGGATGATATTGTTGACTTCATATCAATCTGTTCTATCGGGGCAGAATTTAATCCAGTTAGAAACTGAGGATAGCGAACGCCTTTCAGAACTAAAACAGATGCTGAAAGCTTCAGGTTCAAATAGTATTCCAATTTCCCGCGAGCAAATAAATTTTTTCATGGAAAAAGTGGTTCCGGGGTTGAAAAAGCTAGGGGATGTCCAAATATCCGAGGCTATTTCCAATAAGTGTTTGAAGACACCGCTGATTGCCAAACTATACTTAGATCGTGTGAAAAATCGCCTTTTGGCAGGGTTGGAGTTTCACTATGGTAATATTGTGCTTAATCCGTTGGAAAGCCGTGAACCCCGGGCAGGCACTATGGTCATTAGGGATGTAGAGAGCGAGGAGGCAATCCTGCAACTGATGGAGGAAAGTTCGTTTGCTCAGACGGACAGCGGGTATTTTTTGCATAATGAAGAGCTGGAATATGAGTTTTTACACAATGTCGTTCCAAAACTTCAAAAGCGTGTCCAAATATATGCGACTACGGCAGTAAGAAACCGGGTTTTCAGAGGGAGGGCTCATCCGCGGATAAGGGTAAGTATCAATAAGGAACGGACCAATTGGCTGGAATTCAAATTTGAAATGGATGGCATTCCTGATAAGGATATACAGGAAATTCTCTTGGCATTAGAGGAGAAGCGAAAGTATTATCGTTTAAGGAACGGTTCGCTTCTCTCGCTGGAGACAAGAGAATTTGAGGAAATTAACCGCTTTCTAAATGCACTGCCGATCCAGAATGAAGATCTGGAAAGCCGCTTGAATGTCCCAGTTGTCCGGGGGCTTCAGCTTCTTGACTCTGCTGATGGGAGTCATGTATTCAAGTTAGAGGAATCGTTTCGTCAGTTCTTGGAAAATATCCAAAACCCGGACAGCTTGAAGTTTGACGTCCCAAAAAGCTTGGAGCCGATATTGCGAGACTATCAAAAGCTCGGCTACAAATGGATGAAGATGCTCTCTAGTTATGGGTTCGGAGGAATTCTTGCCGATGATATGGGGCTTGGTAAAACACTGCAAAGCATCACATTCATCCTTTCAGAGCTTCCAAACATTCAAGAAAAAAAGCTTCCGGTTCTTATTTTATGTCCATCCTCATTAACGTACAACTGGCTTAATGAAATAATGACTTTCGCTCCCGATATAAAAGCCGACGTCATTGATGGCAATAAATCAGAACGTTTCAAAATACAAAAGAATTTAACGGATAAGGACGTTGTCATTACCTCGTATCCGTTGTTGCTTAGAGATATAGATTGGTATGCGAAACAGTCCTTTCACACTGTTTTTTTTGATGAGGCCCAAGTTTTTAAGAACCCTCTCACACAAACAGCAAAAGCAGTGAAGAAGATCCAGGCAAATCATCGTTTTGCTCTTACGGGAACACCTGTGGAGAATTCATTGGAGGAATTGTGGTCGATATTTCACGTCGTATTTCCCGAACTATTCCTCGGTTTAAGGGAATACAGCAACCTTTCAAGAAAAAAGATTGCCCGAAGAATCCGTCCATTTTTGCTTCGCAGGACGAAAGAAGATGTCCTTGCAGAACTGCCCGGCAAAATGGAGTCATTGGAATCAGTGGAGCTGCTTCCTGAGCAGAAAAAGCTATATGCAGCTTATTTGGCGAAACTAAGACACGATACGTTGAAGCATCTGGACAAGAATACCCTTCGGAAAAATCGTATCAAAATCCTTGCCGGTTTAACCCGGTTAAGGCAGATTTGTTGTCACCCCGCCTTATTTGTGGACGGATATAAAGAAAGCTCAGCAAAGTTTGAACAGCTGATGCAAATTCTAGAGGAATCAAGACTTTCTGGAAGACGGGTGTTGATCTTCTCACAGTTTACAAAAATGCTTGAGCTTATAGGAAGAGAGTTATCGATGCAAGGACAGTCCTTTTTCTATCTCGACGGCCAAACCCCGTCAGAAGAACGAATGGAAAGATGTCATCGATTTAATGCCGGTGAACGTGATTTATTCCTCATCTCCTTAAAGGCAGGGGGGACAGGGCTCAATCTGACGGGTGCTGATACCGTCATCCTATATGACATTTGGTGGAATCCCGCCGTTGAGGAGCAAGCGGCAGACCGTGCCCATCGCATTGGTCAGACAAAGGTTGTACAAGTCATCAAGCTTGTTGCCCGCGGTACAATTGAGGAAAAAATGAATGAACTGCAAGAGAAAAAGAAACATCTGATTGAAGAAGTTATTGATTCTAAGGAGAAATCACTGTCCGGCCTTACTGAAGAGGACATTCGGGAAATATTGATGATTTAGACAGGGGCTTTTTAAGGAAACAACAAAAGCTATTAATGAACAGTGGTCAGACTATCAATCAGGGGAAATGTCACTTGAGCAAATGATCAAGAAAATTATCGGTCATAAGCCTTTTTGGGGAAAAGGCCTAAATAATTATGTCGGTCTTAGTGATGCAGTGATTCATGAATTACGGGTAATGATTAATCATGAGGTTAGGATTTGACCATATGGGGGAACAGGTAAATGAGGGCCCCTCTACAAATAGATGGCGTAAAAATTATAACTGAATGAAAGTGACAGCTGTCCCGCCTTTTCAAGGAACGGGGCGGCTATTTTTTGATTTGAAGGGATGAAATTTATACAACTTTAAACCTCCCCGTCATATCGTTTATATTTAGTTTTACAAAGAAATTTGTGAAATTTAATTTGTTTCACGTGAAACATTTTACATGAAACATCTTTTTTATAAGAAAGCGCAACCATTAAAAAATGGTAAATGCATACATGGAAAAATAGTTTATAATATTAAGAGAATATCAGCTACAGGGGTAGAGGCCATGGATAGACAAAATAGCAAGTACAGATGGGTTGTTTTTACGTCGGTATTGGTTACGTATCTTTTAATCGTCAGTCAAAGAACAGCGCCGGGATTGATTTCTGACCAATTGATGAAGGATTTTCATGTTTCAGCAGCTACGATTGGATTACTGACAAGTATTCAATTTTTGGCATATGCTGGGTTGCAAATTCCAATCGGAATCCTGTCAGATCGGTTTGGGCCCAACTTTTTTCTTATTATCGGAGCGTTGCTTGATGGCTTAGGGACTTTAATTTACAGCCTTGCAACAAATGAAATGATTCTTCCTATTGCCAGGTTATTGGTGGGCATAGGCGATGCGACAATGTGGGTCAATTTGGTTTTGATATTAAGCCAATGGTTTAAAGCGGAGGAATTTGTTGGATTATTGGGCTTAGCGGGAATGACCGGGAGCCTTGGTTTCTTGACGGCGACCGTTCCTTTTTCCGCTTTTATTGCTTTAACGGGTTGGCGGCCGCCTTTTTTTACAGCGGGTCTATTGATCTTTCTTTGCGGCATTCTTCTTTATTTTGTACTGGTTAAAAAGCCGAAACAAATGTTTAAAGATAATTCCGTAAAAAGTAAATCTGCCCGTAAAAACAATCTTAAACGTGAAAACACGTTTATGTTGTTGCGCCGGATATTTTCTCACCGGCAGGCATGGGCGACATTCTTATGCCACTTTGGCCTGGTCGGGACGTATGTTGGGTTTATCGGTTCGTGGGCCGTTCCATACGGGATGAATGTCTATGGCATGACACGGTCAGGGGCAAGCCAGCTTATTATGATTGGACTTATTGGGGCGCTTATTGGTGCGCCTATGGGCAGTTGGTTTTCAAAACGTTTTGGGTCAATAAAACGTCCTTATACTATTGTTCACTTTATTACTTTTTTATGCTGGATTGCTTTTCTATTATTTAACGGGAAGCCGCCGTTTTTCATGTTGATTATTCTTTTCTTGATCATTGGTTTTGGAAATGGAGCCAGTGCTTTAACGTTTGCGGTCGTCCGTAAATCCTTTGATATTAAAGAGGTTGGTGTTGTTTCGGGTTTTGCCAATACAGGAGGGTTTTTAAGTGCTGTCCTTTTACCGAGCCTGTTTGGGAAGGTGTTAGACCATTTCCATGCCGCTCCGAGCAGTGTTGGTTATCATTACGGTTTTATTATTTCAGTTATTTTTTCATTGCTGGGCTTGGTCGGCGGTATTCTTATCAAGGAAAGGCGCCGGGAAGTAAAGGAGCAAAAGCAAGCTATTGGCAGTTAATTAAAAAAGGGATAAAGCAGCCATACACCTGCTTTATCCCTTTTTTGGGTAATTAAGCAAAATCCAGATAGCTTTCGCTTACGATTCGGCGCGTTCAATCACAACGTTTGGAGAACGTTTGATTTTCTTTAAAACATTAAAATCGTCAGTCACTTTCCCGAATACTTCAACACTGCTGGCCGGGCGAACTTCATCTTGCACGCTGACAGGCGTCGGTCCGTAAAAAATGCAAAAGGCCGATCCAGGGGGCCAGTAGGCAAGATCCCCTTCGTTAACGACTTCTTGTGCGTTATTCAGTTTCACATCAGCATTGATCGAAAAATAAATTTCATCGCCCCAAATGTTCCCGCGTGAGGATATAGGGAGGCTGTTCCAAATCTTTTTTCCCGCCGGAGTGTCATGGAGTACGCCATTTAATTGATGGTTATTTACCTTTATTTTGATTTTTTTCATTTTCCCCCTCCATTGCACAAAAGGTTTATCTTATTGTAATTTGAAAATTAAAACGGGTCATTATGCAAAGGTGCCAAAATAATAGAGGGCTGATTGTGCAAATATGTTATTGAAAGGGAAAAATTTGAAACCAGCAAACTTTTAGGGTTATATTGACACAAATAAAAGTGTATGGTATTTAATTAGTGTTTAGCACTTTAGTGGATAGAGTGCTAATGGGTTGCTGATAATACTTAATCAATGATTTTAAATGGGTTACTTTATTTATGAAAGGGGAAACATCAATGGAAAAAATGCAGTTTAAAGCAGAATCCAAACGTCTGTTAGACATGATGATTAACTCCATTTATTCGAATCGGGAAATATTTCTCCGCGAGTTAATATCTAATGCCAGCGATGCGATTGATAAGATCTATTACAAAGCATTAACAGATGATTCATTAACCTTTGACAAAGACAGCTACTATATAAAAATAGAAGCAGACAAAGACAATCGCACATTAAAAATTACGGATACCGGGATCGGTATGACAAAGGAAGAGCTTGAAAATAACCTTGGCACGATTGCCAAAAGCGGTTCTTTATCATTTAAAAATGAAACTGAATTGAAAGACGGCCATGATATTATCGGCCAATTTGGTGTCGGATTTTATTCAGCCTTTATGGTAAGTGATGAAATAACGGTCATCAGTAAAGCATTGGGCAGTGATGAAGCGTATAAATGGGAATCTAGGGGTGCCGATGGTTATACGATTGAACCATTTGAAAAAGATCATGTTGGTACAGAAATTACGTTGAAAATTAAAGAAAATACGGAAGATGAGCAGTATGATGAGTATCTTGAAGAATATCGCTTAAAAGCCATCATTAAGAAATACTCAGATTTTATTCGTTACCCGATCAAAATGGAAGTGACTGAAAGCAGATTAAAAGAAGGCAGCGAAAATGAATATGAAGAGGTCAAAGAGGAACGGGTCATTAACAGCATGGTTCCGATTTGGAGAAAAAATAAAAACGAACTGACCGATGAAGATTACGAGAATTTTTATCAGGAGAAGCATTACGGTTTTGATAAGCCGATCAAACATGTCCACATTAAGGCTGACGGTACGGTAAGATATAATGCCATTTTATTTATACCGGAGAAAATGCCGTTTGATTATTATACGAAGGAATTTGAGAAAGGCTTAGAGCTCTACTCCAATGGCGTTTTAATTATGGAGAAGTGCCCGGATTTGCTGCCGGATTATTTTAGCTTTGTCAAAGGTATGGTTGATTCTGAAGACTTGTCTCTTAATATTTCACGGGAAATTTTACAGCAAGACAGACAATTGAAGTTAATCGCTAAAAATATTAAAAATAAGATTAAAAAAGAATTGGAAAGTCTCATAAAAAGTGATCGGGAAAAATATGAAGCCTTCTATGAATCTTTTGGCAGACAGCTGAAATTTGGCGTTTATAATAATTTTGGACAAGACAAAGACGTCTTGCAAAACTTACTGATGTTCTATTCTTCAAAAGAAGAAAAACTAATCACTTTAGATGAATATGTATCAAGAATGCCTGAAGATCAAAAGTATATTTACTATGCAACCGGTGAAACAAACGAAAAAATCGCCAAGCTGCCGCAAACAGAGCTGGTCGCAGATAAAGGCTATGAAATATTATACTTCACGGATGATATCGATGAATTTGCGATCAAAATGCTGAAATCATACAAAGAGAAAGAATTCAAATCAGTTTCAAGCGGTGACTTAGGCATTGATGAAGAAAAAGAAAACCAAACAGAATCAGTCGAGAAGGATAACAAAGAACTGTTTGATTATATGAAAGATGTACTATCCGACAAAGTAAAAGATGTCAAAGCATCGAAACGTTTAAAAACGCATCCTGTCTGTTTAACAGCAGATGGCGAAGTATCCATCGAAATGGAAAAGGTGCTTAATGCCATGCCGAATAACCAAAATATTAAAGCCGATAAAGTGCTGGAAGTGAATGTTAACCATGATGTTTTCCAATCATTGAAAGCGGCCTTTGAACAAGATAAAGACAAGGTAAAACTGTTTACCAATCTATTGTATAATCAAGCGCTTCTCATTGAGGGTCTGCCTATCAATGATCCGGTTGAATTTACGAATGATATTTGCAAGGTGATGGTGTAAAAAGCAAGGGCTATTGGTTAAGTACAAGCTTTAAGGATCATCTTTTTCAAAAATGACTTTGTGATGGTATTAAATGCGTCCTATCAGATGTACAAACAATATTAATGTGATATAATAAACATAGAATATGAAATATTGAATAAAATAAATAAAGCCAACAGCGCGCGAACGCTGTTGGCATACAATAGACCGAACCCCATCAAGAAGGGCTAGGCTATACTGAGGAGAAATAATCCCCCAAACGCCGGCAAGCACATGAGGGGATTATTTTTTTTGATTTTTGTCGGACATTATCGCCACTATAAGCGCTCCAAACGAAATCATGAGCGTTAAAGTTTGATAAATATCCAGAGGCAGCACCTCCCTTCCTTGGAGATCTCCAATCAAGAGACACGTCAGAAGGATGGTCAGTGCGCCAAACCCCTCATGTGAAGTCGATCTATTGTTCTTACTATTATAGCACATAAGTTTGCAAAATATAGATAATTTAAATATTTAACGGAACAGCTGAAGATGCGTGTTCCATTTTTAAGCCTGAAAAATTTGGTCAATTTTTTCAATTTCTTCGTCAGTCAGCTTAACATCTAATGTTTTTAAATTACTGCTGACCTGCTCCGGCCGTTTGGCGCCGGGGATCAATACATCAATGGCATCTCTTGTTAAATACCAAGCAAGGACTATATTGGCGACCGCTGTATTTTTTGCGTCGGCCATTTCGCAGATTTGATCAACTTTTTCTATATTGCGGACATACGTTTCGCCTTGAAAAAGAGGCTTGTCCTTACGCCGATCAGTAAATGTAGAATCCTTTGTATATTTTCCGCTGAGCAGTCCTGATGCGAGCGGGAAATAGGGTACAAATGAAATATGATTTGCCGCCGCATATGGCAGCAGATCTTCTTCTGCACCGCGTCTTAATAAGTTATATTCAGATTGTACTGCATCGACATAGCCGTCTTTATTAGCTTCTTTTAATTGCGCAAGGGAAAAATTTGATACACCAATCGCTCTTATTTTTCCTTCGTCTTTCAATTCTTTCAGTGCGCCAACCGCTTCGTCCTTCGGTGTATTTTCATCAGGAAAATGAATATAAAACAAATCGATAACATCCGTTTGCAGGCGTTTCAAGCTGCTTTCTACTGACTCTTTCAAAAAGGCAGGGGAGTTATCAAAGACAACCTCGCCGTTGACGAATTTATGCGCGCCCTTTGAAGCAATCACAATCTCGCTGCGCCTTCCGCTTTCTTTTACGACTTGGCCGATTAACTCTTCTGAACGCTCAGGGCCGTAAATGAAAGCCGTATCCAAAAAGTTAATGCCGTTATCTAATGCAGTACGGACTAATTCTCTGCCAGTTTCATCACTAAGATTCGGAAAAAGGTTGTGGCCGCCAACGGCATTTGTACCAAGACCAATTGGCGTTACATACAAACCTGTTTTTCCAATCTGCGTTTTTTCAACCACTTTTTGAATCATCTCCTTTTTCAAACTATTATTATCATAACAAAAGACAGGGCTTCCATAAATAAAAAGACCGCGTTGATGTTAATTTAATTATCTTTTAAATTACTTTATATGGTGAATGATCTTATAGGTAAAGCAGTTGGACTTTGAGTAAATGGGACGTGATGATAAAATAGGAGAACAATGTATTGTGAATCTATTGTTATTTTCCTCTTAGCGAAATGAGTTTGAAAGATGGGTATACAGCGGCTGGCCGTATGCGAGATAATAAACTGAATTTACTAATTATTTTTATAAAGGGACGTTAAGCTATGAAATTTCTTGCTAAATTTAAGCGGTTCGGTCTGTTGCCGCAAATGGTGCTGCTCATTTCTATTATTGTTTTTTCGAGTATGTTTCTTGGAAGTTTAATCTTTTCGCTTATTTTGAAAGATGTGCTCATCAAGAATATCGACAAACATGCCATGTCAATTGCCAAAATGACAGCCGCCGATCCGCGTATTATTCAAGCTTTTGATGATAAGAATCCCTCAAAAGTTATGGTTCTACGTCAAATGTTGGGGTAGGAGTAATAGCTCCTACTCCTTAACCTAACTGATATCCCATTGATTTATATTGATGATGTAATAAAACACGTAATCGTAAACGATCATAACGCTTAAAACCA